>JBCCJU010000126.1:0-16863 GCA_039027715.1 Cyanobacteria bacterium P01_C01_bin.120 | reverse complement strand
GTTACTGGTCCGCTGCGGCCAATCGGAGCTCTGCCTTCGCCGCCGCCATGGGGGTGATCGACTGGGTTCATCACACTGCCGCGTACCTCTGGACGACGCCCCAGCCAACGCTTTCGGCCAGCTTTACCTAAAGTGATGTTACGGGCCTCCACGTGTCCGACCTGACCAATCGTGGCGTAGCATTCACGACGCACCATTCGCACCTCCGTCGAAGGTAGCTTCAAGGTAACGTAGCCGCCCTCTTTGGCTACCACTTGGGCCGAAGTTCCTGCCGCCCGCACGATTTGTCCGCCTTTTCCCGGCTGCAGCTCAACGTTATGCACTGAAGTTCCCAAAGGAATTTTGTGAAGTGGCAGCGCATTACCGATTTCTATGGGTGCTTCCGAGCCAGCAGTGACAGTTGCGCCCACGACCAGAGAAGCGGGATGCAAAATGTATCGCTTTTCACCATCCTCATACTCCAGCAGGGCAATACGAGCATTGCGATTTGGATCGTATTCAATTTCTGCCACCTGCGCCGGCATGTTGCGCTTGTTCCGATGAAAATCAATGATGCGATAAAGCCGTTTGTGGCCACCGCCTCGATGACGACAGGTGATGACGCCACGATTATTGCGACCCTTGGCACGATGTACCGAGACCGTCAAAGATTTTTCCGGCTCAGAACGAGTAATCTCCGAAAACTCGGAAACTGATCGCTCACGGGTGCCAGGGGTTAGAGGTCGGTAAGAACGAATGCCCATTGCTCAACTTATCTAAATAAACTGCGTCAACTGTTTTGGAAGGAATTTAGATGCCTTTACACATCAGGAAATAGAACAATGCTGTCATCTATCGCCAAGGTGACGATAGCCCGCTTATACCGTGGTCGAAATCCCTCAAACCGACCGAAGCGGCGCTTTTTGCGTGGCAGATTAGACGTACTCACCCCAGTTACCTTGACGTCAAACAAGTACTCAATTGCCGCCTTAATTTCCGGCTTTGTCGCTTTAGGGGCCACTTCAAATACATACTGATTGTTTTCCAACATCAGCGTGGCTTTTTCAGTGATCAGAGGACGCCTGATCAAATCTGCCAAAGTATCTTGACCAGAAACCTTAGTCACCGTAAACCTCCTGAATCTTTTCCACAGCAGCGGCAGTCACCACCAATCGATCGGCATTCAGCAAATCAAAAATGTTCAAATTATTAGCGGCAATTAATTTGACCCGCTGAATATTACGGAGAGATAGAACAACATTTTCTGACTGTTCATCTAAAATAAAGAGCACTTTGTCAGCAGCATCAATGCCCCAGCGCTCCATTGCTGCCGTCATTTCACGGGTTTTGGGTCGCGGCAGCTGATCAGCAAACTCTTGCACAACCACGGTGTCAGCATCTAAGCGGCTTTGAAAAGCCGTTCTTAAAGCTAAACGCCGCTCTTTGCGATTCATTTTGACGCTGAAGTCGCGCGGCTTTGGCCCAAAGATCACGCCGCCACCTTTCCAAAGGGGAGAACGACTAGAACCCGCTCGAGCCCGCCCGGTGCCCTTCTGTCGCCAGGGCTTTTTGCCACCCCCGCGCACCTCTGCCCGAGTTTTTGATGACAGCGTTCCTTGGCGGGCATTGTTCATTTGCCGTACTAAAGCTCGATGCAAAATGTGAGCTGCATTTTCAGGTTTTGCCACCTTCAAATCAACCGACGTTTTGCCGACTTCCTGTCCTTGCCAATCTTGAATAACGCATTCAGCCATCGCTTCTACCTCCCATTACATCCCCAAACCAATCTGCCTGCTCTGCCGCTGCTTATCCCACCAGGTTGGTTGGGGCAATGCTAAGTAAACCGCCGGGCTTGCCAGGGATACTGCCCTTGATGATGAGCAGATTATTTTCAACATCAATACGCACAACCTGCAGCTTACGAGTCGTAACCTGCTTGCCGCCAAGCCGTCCAGCCATTTTTTTGCCGGGATAAACGCGACCTGGAGTGGTTCCAGGACCAATGGAACCAGGTAGGCGATGGTTTTTAGAACCGTGCGACATTGGTCCTCGATGGAAATTATGCCGCTTTTGGTTGCCAGCAAAGCCTCGGCCAATACTGGTGCCGGTGACGTCTACCAGTTGTCCCTGCTCAAACTGATCAGCAGTCACACTCTGACCCAATTCAAAACTTTCAGTAGCATCCACTCGATACTCTTTCAGGTGACGTACAGGATTGGCTTCAGATTTAGCAAGATGCCCGAGCTCAGGCTTAGTAAGAGCTTTTTCACGTACCTCTTTGTAGCCAATTTGGATTGCCGTGTAGCCGTCAGTTTGCTCAGTTTTTACCTGAGTAACCGTACAGGGACCAGCCTGAACAACGGTAACCGGAACTGCGTTCCCGTCATCGTCAAAGATTTGGGTCATCCCCAATTTGGTTCCTAAAATCCCAACTGACACTGTCCCCTATCTCCGTTGCTACACATTACGTAGAATGTCGAATGCTCCCGTAATTTGAAAGACATCCGCTTAAAATGTGCCTGGGCCTGCCGCCACAAGCAAAAGCGAGCCGTTGTTATTTCAAAAACAGCTCGAAGAAGGCGGAGTGCAAAAGCGCCTTCCAGACAAAACAATCGCCGCTAAACAAAATTCGTTCAGCGACAAGTGCTTGATAACAAGAATTTTGACTGAAGCAAAAGTATTTGACGCTACAGACTTAGAACAATAAACGTCCAGTTTCTGTTTCAGCGACAGTTAACCATAATACACAGACTAAATAAAAATGTCTATGAAAAGTTTTGAGACCACAAATTTAGACTCGGAAAGGTCGGAGGCTTTGAGCAGAGAAGCCTTGTGAAAAGGGGGCTGAAGCATGACATAAAGCGCCAATTTGCATCCGCCCAAGCATATAGTTGGTCAATAGCTATGCTGATGCTGCCCGTAGACTTTTTTCCTTAACCGGAACTTGTACAGTTGGGGGCCAGTTTTGGCAGTTGCGTCAGCAGAGTCAAGCGATCGCCCTATTACCTGCTAAGTGACGTGACTGTAAAGCGGCAGCTGAATTTCGTATTCGGTGCCGGCACCAGCAGTGGACGCATCCAAATGGCCGGCCGGTGAGCTCACCATAAACTTACCGCCGTGTTTAGCCGTAATCAAACGGTAACTAGCGGCCAGATCGGTTTCTCGCTCTAAGCGCTGGCGAATCGAGAACATATCTCGTACATCTTGCAGTTCTGAAGCCGATAGTCCCGGGCCATTGTCAGCGATCGTCAACACAATCCAACGCTGACTCAGGGGATCATTGACATCAGCATCTTTTAGTCGCGTCGTAATCACAATTTGAGGACTGTCGGGCAGAGATAAGGGTGGTATCGCCATTTTAGACACCGACAAATCAGCTACTACTGACTGCCGAGCGGCAAGACTCAGCAAGTCATCGATGCAGTGAGTCAGAACATTCATCAATACCTGACTAAGCTGTCCGGCAAAGCATGGGACAGGTGGCAGGGTATCGTACTGGCGAACAATTTTAATTTGGGTGGCAAGGCGACTTTTAAGCAGCAGCACAATGCTGTCAATTAGGCTATGAAGGTCTGCTGGATGGGGATAAACTTCATCGATGTGGCAAAAGTTTTGCAGGCTGCCGGCCAATTGCTTAAGGCGAGCAGCTCCCCCCTTAATGCTGGTGAGAGCTTGGGGCAAATCCTGACGCAGATAATCTAGTTCAATATCTTCCTTGAGATTGGTCAGATGCTCTGGCTCGCAAGCAGTAGCGTGAGCAGTTTCGTAGGCTTCTAATAGCTGTAGGAGCTGCTGACAATATTGATCAACGTGGCTCAGATTGCCCCAAATGAACCCTAACGGATCCATGATTTCGTGGGCGATGCCATCAACCAACTGCCCCAAAGCTGCAAGCTTGTGAGACTGTAACATAGCCGCTTGAGCTCGTTCGTAGCGCACTTGAGTTTCGATCCCGCAAATTTGCCAATGTGCTTGGTTGAGGTCATGGGCGCTTAGTAGGCGATCGCCCTCCGGCGTAACGACCAGCAGCGGTTCTCCTTGCAAATCACCGGGTCGTCTCAGAGCCATCCGCGCTGCATCAAGCACAGGCGTTTCTATGGCAAAAGTTAGCGGCTGCAAGCGCGCGTAGCTGTAAATCACGGAAAGCGGTTCATTCAAAAACAGCTCACAACCTTTAGGCCGCAGCAAGAATTCCAAAAATTGCTGCCGCGACAGCATCCCAATTACCGTATCTGTCTGGGACGTCACCAGCACACCGGGAAGCTCAGGAGACTGGTTGAAGTACTCTGCAAGCTGGCTGCCAAGCATATCTAAGCTGACGGAGACACTGTGTAGCGGTAGTGCCTGTAGCGTCGAATCAGTACCCAACATCAAAGGTTTTGGATCAGAGGTGCGAATTGCCTCTAACCGAGTTGGAGAAGTCGACCAGTGAGACATATGCAGCGATCGCTCAATCAATAAATCTTTTTACACGGATGCGCCCACAGTGTTCCCAGATCCATCATCCTGGCATCTCACACTTAAAGTCATATCCATGTAGTTATTGAGTTCCTTAAATTTTGAGGACCATAACCACGACCCCTCAGATGGCTATCCGTTCAGCTCTGTATCACTACATTGACATAACTAACATCGACTGTGGCTAGTAGACTCCTTTGGCTTTGCGCAGTGATAAACCCAGCAGTAACTGCCGTAATGAGTGTCAGATAACAGTCTGATAAGGGAACTATGCCTATGATGAGCACCGAACGTTATTAAGGGACAGTTTTCCCATGAAACCGCTGCTGCATCGCACCAAAATTGTGGCAACGATTGGCCCTGCTAGCAGTTCTCGCGACACAATTTTGGCGATGGCCAAGGCCGGTATGAATGTGGCGCGACTGAACTTTTCCCATGGCAGCTATGCCAATCATACTCAGATGATTCAGCTACTACGATCCGTTTCCGAAGAGCTCGACATGCCCATCACTCTGCTGCAGGATTTGCAAGGTCCAAAAATTCGAGTAGGGCAGATAGCCAACGGCGCCATGGACTTGGTGACAGGCGAAACCCTGACTTTAATGCCAATTGGTGCCGCAGCGGCTGAGCAGATGAACTGCGTCGAAATTGACTATCCCTACCTAGCGGAAGACGCTCAGCCAGGCATGCAGGTCTTGCTGGATGATGGTCTGCTAGAGCTACAGATCGAGGCTGTGGAACCGCCTCACGTGATTTGTCGCATTGTGCAGGGTGGTCTGCTGAAAAGCCGTAAGGGCGTAAATTTGCCTGACTTGAGCCTGCGATTGCCTTCTATGACTGAGAAAGATATTGAAGATCTGAGCTTTGGGGTATCGCAAGGCGTAGATTGGGTATCGCTGAGCTTTGTTCGCAGCGGCGATGATATTCGGGCTTTGAAAATGATGCTGCAGGAGCAGGGGGTGCCGGAAATGCCGGTGATTGCCAAAATTGAAAAACCCCAGGCGATCGCCAATTTAGACGACATTCTGGCTGCAACGGACGGTGTGATGGTGGCTCGCGGCGACCTGGGAGTGGAAATGAAGGCCGAAAGAGTGCCGCTCTTGCAAAAACGCATTATCCGAGCCTGCAATTCTCAAAGCATTCCCGTGATTACGGCCACGCAAATGTTGGACAGCATGATTGAACATGCCCGTCCAACTCGCGCTGAAGCCAGTGATGTGGCCAATGCCATTATTGACGGCACCGACGCCGTGATGCTTTCAGGCGAGTCAGCCGTAGGCAAATTTCCGGTGCTGGCGGTCAAAATGCTGGCTCGCATTGCCAGCGATGTGGAGCCGGAAATCACCTTTGATAATCAGCCACCCAGCCTCAACGATGTCACCCATGCGCTGAGTGAAGCGCTTAACGTAATTGACAAAGTGCTTGACCTACAGTGCATCGTCGCATATACCGAGTCCGGATATTCTGCCATGGTAGCCGCGGGCGAACGACCTCGCGTCCCGGTGGTGGCGTTCACCCCTGATCGTGATGTTTATCATCGATTGAATTTGGTTTGGGGCGTGAGGCCTGTCCTAATTGATGAACCAGCCGCCGCTTTTGAGGAAATGACCAAATTGGCAGAAACCTGTTTAGTGCGTCAGGCTTTGGCGGCTCCTGGCGATCGCGTACTGGTGATGGGAGGCATCCCCGCCAATCAGCCGCAAGGTACCAACTTTCTTAAAATCCAAACAATTGGCTCTGATTAGCGATGCCAAAGCGGCGCTGGGCTTAGCGGGTTGCGGAATGTTATTTTTTGTTTAAGCCAAATTATCAAAATTCTTATGGTTGATACTGCACCAATAAAAAAAGTAGACAAGTCTGTTTCGACGATGACGGGACAGTCACACCGAGTTGTTATTGTTGGCGGTGGCTTTGGCGGCCTGTATGCGACTCAGGCCTTAAAACAATCGCCCGTAGCCGTGACTTTAATTGATCGTCGTAATTTTCATTTATTCCAACCACTGCTTTACCAAGTGGCAACAGGAGGATTATCGCCCGGCGATATTGCTTCGCCGCTGCGCTCCGTATTGAGTCGACAAAAAAATACTCAAGTTTTGCTGGGCGAAGTGCGCCAGATTGATCCCGACGAACAGGTATTGACGCTGAAAGATGGCGACACGGTGGCCTATGACAGCCTGATTTTGGCGACGGGCAGCGCTCACCATTACTTTGGCAATGACCATTGGGAAGCGATCGCGCCCAGCATTAAAACGATTGAAGATGCCCTAGAAGTGCGTCGCCGGATTTTTCTAGCGTTTGAAAAAGCTGAACTTGAACCTGATCCAGCCATTCGTAAAGCCCTACAAACTTTTGTCGTGGTAGGCGCCGGGCCGACCGGCGTGGAACTTGCTGGCGCCATTGCCGACTTGGCCTATCAAACGCTGAAAAATGATTTTTCCAATGTTAATACTCAAGAGACTCGCATTATTTTAGTTGAGGGCATGGACCGGGTTTTGCCCCCCTTTGACCCGTCCCTTTCTACCCGTGCTGCCCAGGATTTGGAAAAGCTGGGGGTGGAAATTCGCACCGGTACCTTCGTAACGGGTTTAGAAGGCGAGAAGGTCACCTTCAAAACTGGCGACCAGATGGAAACCGTTGAGTCGCACAGCGTTTTTTGGGCGGCTGGAGTACGGGCTTCTTCCCTTGGTAAAGCATTAGCCGAAAAGACTAGAGCACCTAGCGATCGCGCTGGTCGCATTATGGTTGAGCCCGATTTTAGCGTGCCAAACTATCCCAATATTTTTGTGATCGGCGATTTAGCTCACTATGCCCACCAGGGTGAAAGACCATTGCCCGGCGTAGCGCCCGTCGCCATGCAGGGAGGGAAATATGTGGCGCGGGTGATTGGCGATCGTCTGGCCAGCAAAACAACCCCTAAATTTGTTTACAAGGATAGCGGTAGTTTAGCGATCGTCGGTCATAGTTCCGCGGTGGTTGACCTGAACTGGATTAAGATGACGGGCTATCCGGCCTGGGTATTTTGGGCGTTGGTGCACGTCATGTTCCTGATTGAGTTCGACAATAAAGTCATCGTGATGACTCAGTGGCTGTGGAATTTCTTTACTCGTAATCAAGGCGCTCGGTTAATTACCGGTCGCGATCAGGTCAAGAGCGACCAAGCTTTTATGAATCAGTAGCCGTCTAGGCGCTATCAAGATCCTGTGATATGCCTGATGACCCATTAGGAAAATACAAATACAGCTTTATGAGCTTGGCGGGATGGGAGGTGAGAGATTGCAGTAGCTAATGGGTTGTAATACTAAGGAGGTTGCTATGTTGCCAACCTCCCGCCACTTGATAGCCCGAACGCCTCCAAATCCAGAAGGCGCATAGAACTTACGCAGTTGGGGCCGATTTTAACCCGTCCTCTAATTCTCATGGTGATGGGATTCAATAGCCTTCAGAGTTAGGCGATGCAGATGATGCATGCGTAAGCCCTATCTAATCCATGGCCTGTCCAATTGCATTCGACGATGACAGTAGTGCTTTGGAAAAGATTTATAAAAAAGAATTCACTGTGTATGAGGAAACATACAGATCTGTCAGCCAACTGCAGAAGCCTCCCTTCAAGGCGGCAGCATAATGAGCCCCAGAGAGTACTGTCTGATCAAAAATATTCCGAGCGACGAGAGACTCGAACCCAGTCGAGCAGTTTTCTAGGCTAAGGTTTCGCCAGCCGAGAAATAACTGAGATATGGAAACTATCAATCAACTTTTGACACGCTCAGCTTAGAATCAAACCCATGAAAATACTCAATAATTTATTTTTAGCCTTTAGACAAAATTCAGCTGCGTATTTTGTCTAGGTGCTCATTTAGCGATGGAAACCGTTGCAGATTTAGAGATTGAGGCCCAAACTACCGAAAGCCTGTGCTACGACTTGGCCAACGGTTGGTCAAAGCCATTTCCAGACTTGGATTCTGACAACACGCTGATTGTCGTTTTTGCGGCACATGAATACTGTGACTCGCCGGAGCCGTTGAAAGAACTGCGTCAGGCTTTTCCCAAATCAAAAATTATCGGCTGCAGCACACCGGTAGTCGTTTGTGATGGAGGCCTGCGCGAAGGCGCGATCGCTGTCGGTATTATTCGCTTCAAAAATACTCAAATTCGACTTTCGTACACGTCAGTTCAAGGCTTTGCAGAATCGCGGACGGCTGGCCAACACTTGGGAAAACAACTGGCTGATGAAAATCTCAAGGGCGTCCTCATTTTTTCCGACGGTGTAACTACCGAAGCGACTGATTTAGTTCGAGGCTTGCAAGAAATGCTGCCATCAGATGTGACCATTGCTGGCGGCTTAGCGAGTGGTCACACCCTCGATGACACCTGGATGCTTTGCGATGGCGAACTGAAACGCTTCTATGCCTGTGCGGTAGGTTTCGTTGGCAATACGGTAGAACTGACGCGAGCAACTGGCGGCGGATGGCGATTGGTTGGAGGCGAATGCCAGGCAACCCGGACTGCCGGTAGAACATTGTTTGAACTGGACGGTGAACCTGCCAACGCAGTTTATCAACGGCAGATAGGCTGCAACGCAGGTTTTGGTTTGCATGAGTCGTCCACACGCTACCCCCTAACTCTGCGATTACCAGACCTGGAAATGCAAATCGTGCGTGATATCAACAGCGTGGATGAAGCATCTGGCGCCCTTGAATTGGCTGGAGATATTCCAGAAGGCGTGATGGTACAGGTCATGACTACGACAGAAGATGAAATTCTCGATGGCGTGGATGAAGCGATCGAGCGCCTGCGCAGCAAAACGATTTTGCCCAAGCACAATGCCTTAGCAGTTTATGTGAGCTGTGCGGGTCGACGTGCGGTCTTGCTAGAGAAGACGAATGAAGAAGCCGCTCTCGCTCACGATGGCCTGGGGCAAGGGATTCATCAAATTGGAATGTATGCTTTTGGAGAAATCTCAACAACTTCGTCAGGGCCCCCACATGTTCACAACGAGACCATCACCATCGGTTTAATACGCGAATATTAGGGATCACCATGTCTATCAACCCTTTGCTTGACAGGAATTCTACTGGGCTTAACCGTACGCTTAACCGGCTTATGCGTCGGCAAGGCGTAGCGGTTGATCAGGTTCCTAATCTTGAAGGTTGGAAGAATTTTATTTTAGCTGTCGATCAAATCATCAAGGAGTTTGGGGCCAATCGCGAACTTCTTGAACAGTCGGTGAAGTCAACATCATTGAAGCTGCAGCAGGCCTATGAAGCCTTGAAGACTGAATCACGTTTACGTCTTGCTCAGGCGCATTTGCACCATCAAGAACTAGAAAACTTGGTGCAAGCAAGAACTAGAGAACTACAAAATGCTCAGCGTCGTTTAGACAAAATAAATAAGCGACTTGAGTACGACGCTACGCACGACGATTTAACCGGTTTAGCCAATCGCAGCCAGCTTATGCGGGAATTAAATAGATGTGTGGCCAACCTAAGCAGCGATAAAGACCTCGGTCTATATTTTTTCTTTGTCGACTTTGACCGTTTCAAACAAATCAATGATAGATTCGGCCATTTAATCGGAGACAAAGTGCTGATTCATGTGGCCAATAGCTTGTCAGAGCTGACTGGGGATGCCATTTGTCTTGCTCGTTTAGGCGGAGATGAATTCACCGTATTGGTAGATCAGCTCGACGCATCCAAAGCTATCCAGTTGGCCCAAAGAATCAATCATGCATTTGCTCAACCGTTTCGAATTTACGACACTGAAATTCCTATTTCTGCGAGCGTTGGCATTGTCTTGGCTGATGGCTCATATCAATCGGCTGATGAAGTAGTTCGTGATGCTGATATTGCTATGTATAGAGCAAAAGCAACTGGCAACTGCTATCAGCTCTTTGATGAGGAGATGCGGATGCAGCATCTAGAAGAAATTGAGCTAGAAGGAGAATTGAAAACTGCTGTTTACCAGAGACAGTTCTGCATCAACTTTGAACCCATTATTGACATTGAAGAGTCCGTTATTTTTTCAATGGAGTCTTTGGTGCGATGGCAGCATCCTGAAAAAGGCCTGCTTTCACCGGGTAAATTCATTCCCCTTGCCGAAGAATTGGGACTGATTATCGAAATTGACCGCATCGTATTCGCCACAACCTGTCAGCAGTTTCGGCAATGGCGATCGCAGGGCATTGCTAGCCCTAATCAAAAATTTAACGTCAATCTTTCCTGCAGCCAGCTACAAAGAACAGACGTTATTCCTTTTTTACTCAGCATTACTGAAATGTCTGAGGTCAGACCTCAAGACATCATTCTTGAAATCACTGAGAGCTATTTGCTCGCAGATTCTGGAATAGTTATGAAGAATTTGAGCGAAATGAATAGACTTGGCTTCAGCATTTTTGTTGATGACTTTGGAACAGGATATTCATCTCTCAGTTATTTAGCCAAATATCCAATTCATGGGGTTAAAATTGATCGCTGTTTTGTCAAAGATTTAGCAGAAAGTCCGCGAAGTAAAGAGCTGATTCGCTCGATTATCGCTATGGCGGAAGCCTTAAATCTAAAAGTTGTGACTGAGGGAATAGAAACGACAGAACAATTGCAAGTTATTGCAGAATTAGGCTGTCGCTATATTCAAGGCTTTTTATTCACACGCCCAATGAATTCAAATCAAGCAGAAAATTTCTTGGTCAATCAGTCATACCATGAGTTGATTAAAACTGTAGTCAAATAAAATTTCGAGTTGCGACTTACAAGCTCATCTTGGTCTTTAATCTCGGCTTTTTCCCAATCTCAACTACGTAAAGTCCTGCTGATTTACTTCGTCATCATTCTCTATGGAGATGAACACTCTCAAATCCGCGCTTATTCTAGCTACTAAAGGCTAAAACCCAAGCGAGCGGAATATTGCGATTGCCTTTTCAACCTCGAAAACAAGTACGAGAATCAATAATCAATTTTACGCGCTACCATCCTTCGTGATTTGCCACATCAAAAATTGTTGAGTAGGCTGAATGGCTACTCCATCAATACCGTTTTGGGCAAATACATAATCTTTGTTCTGCCAGAGGGGGATGTAAGGCACATCTTCTTGTAACAGAGCCTGTAAATCCTTAATGACCTGCTTCCGGGCTTCTGGATCTTGTTCTGCCTGCTGCGCGGTCACCAGCTCATTAGCTTCCTCACTGTAGTAAAAGGAGCCATTGCCCTGGCTAGCGCCTTGCTCACACAGGGTTTCTTCTGAACCTTCTTCACAGCTCAAAAATGGCTGCACAAAAGTGTCAACGTCATAGTAGTCGGGATACCAGTTGGCCAGCACCGAGGGATAAACGCCTTTATCGACATTGCCCCACAGAGTGGCACTCTCAGCCGTTTGCACAGTCACGGTGATTAGTCCGGGTAGGCCGGTTTCAAAGGATTCCTTCAGCGTATTGGCCACGACGCTGCGGGTAGTAGAAGCGGAGGGATACCAAATTTCGAAGTTGAACGGATTGTCTTCCGAAAAGCCAGCGTCGCGCAGGAGCTGCTCAGCCAACGCAAAATCGCCATCACCATAAGCTTCCTGCAGCACTGGCTCATAAACATCAAAGCTGGTGGGAATCAGGCTGTACAACGGCTCCGCTTGACCTTGAAAAACTCGCTCGTTCACGAGATCACGATCAATCATGGCGGCGATCGCCTGTCGCACCCGCACGTCGTTTAACGGCTCAATCTTTTGGTTGAGACTCATATAGTTAACGACCGTGGTGCCCGCTTCAATCACCTGCCAGTTGCCGGTGTCGGCTTCCCGTTCAAGATCGGCAATTTGCTCCGGATCGAGGGTTTGATAGGCCACATCGATTCCCTGAGTTTTGAAAGTGTTGTAGAGATTGGCCGGACTACTAAAGATTTGAATATCAATGCCGCCGTTTGCGGGTTTCTCTCCCCAGTAGTCCTCGTTAACATCGAGACTGATCGAGTCACTATTAAAAGCGGCAAGTTTATAGGGGCCAGTACCAATAAAGCTGTCCGGTACAAAGCTGCCTTCGGCGATTTCGTAAGCATCAGGGGGCACGGGGGTAACGCCCCAGAAGGTCATTAGGGCGGTAAAGGCAGCGAAGGGTGAATTCAGCTTGACTGTGAGTTCATACTCGCTAGTGGCCTCGACTGAATCAATGCGATCGCCCAGCAAAAATGCTGGTCGCCCGCCATTTTGGATAAATCGATTGAGAGAAAAGGCCATGGCCTCTGCGTTGAAGGGCGTGCCATCGTGAAACAACACGTCTTCTCGCAGCGGGATAACGTAGGTCAGACCGTCGTCACTGACGGTAGGCATGTCTGCCGCCAATTGAGGAATCAGCTCAGTTGTTCCAGGTTCATAGGCATAAAGCTGATCGCCAAGATTGTGCAGCAAAATGCCGGGAAAGATTTCGTAAGCGTCGGCAGGGTCTAAGGTACGCGCGGTTAAAGTGGTGCCAATGGCAATGCGATCGCTGCCGGCGTCTTCTGCAGTGGCGCCCGTCGTTTCCGTTTCGGTCGATGGACTGCTGGTGCAGGCAACAATAAACGCCAAACACAGACTCAGCAACGTGCCAAAGCGCAGCCGCGATCGCCACTGCCGCCGAGGAAAAGCGCGACGCCACTGAGTTCTTATCAAGGACACCATAGGTTTACCCCAAGCCTTCAATAACCACACTGAGTTTGCTAGTTCTGAATCGAGTTGGCGACCAGCAGCCAACCTTACCCGGCAAGCAGAGCCAGCTGGCACATTGGCGAGCGCCTCATAAACTTGCTCAATCAAACTATTCTAAATGAGCTTTATTAAGCCCTGTCTTGGAGCACCTGTCAATCAGACCTTATACCGCAGACGGATCAGTAGCTGCGCCATCGGTGGCAGTCCCCGATAATCGCTGAGTGATGGCAGCCGTAAAAAAGTGCACTAATAGCCCCAAGGGTCCAGCAAACAAACAGAGCGCCAGAGAATGGCGAGTAAAAATCCGGTTTTCTTGACCTTGCAGATAAATCCAGCGGCCAGCAAATAAATCCATCACCAGAAAATGCACCCAGCCCAACGCCATCACCTGATCGTTAGCAAACATCCCTGCCAGCCCCGTCAGGGTTAACTGCGGATCGGCAAAAGCTTCCAGAATGCTGCCGTCTAGTGTTGCAAAAAGATACACATACAGACTCGCCAGCGCGGCAAAAGGAATATATGACTGCATGAGACGCTGCGTCAGTGACCAGTTGGGCAACAACACCATCAGGGCCCAAAACGGTAATACAAACAAGTTTGCAACTTGAAAAATGTTTTCTAAATCGACGGCAGTGGGAGATAACATCGGCAGCCTTTTGAGTTCAGCATTACTACTGTAAAACTTGGTTCTCACAAATGCAGCGAGGGAGTAGAGCGGACTTTGTAACCCCTGTTGCCGTCAGTCGGCTAGCCCTGGAGAAGACGCGAGGGTTAGGGTGCCTTGTTGAGTAGGCTGCACTCGCAGATTAGTCGCGATCGCCACGAACTCATGATGGGCGGCAGCCTTAGCCGCAAAATCAGTAGTCATTTCCCTAGCCCAATTTGGCGCTAGGACAGCGACATCCGCCGCAGTGGCCGCTGCTAGTGAATGGGCGATCGTAGATGTGTCGCAATAGCTGCAGTCTGCTGTGACTTTCAGGGAGCTTGAAGAAATTGAGAAAGTCGATAGTGGCTGCATTGCCCAAGACTTTGCGAGTATTTTTTATAACAATCCACTCGGAGAAGAAGCCTACGGCCAGGAACAAAACAGAGCGTTTAATATTGTTGAAACTTAATGCTCACTGGCATTTCGCGATATGAGATCGTAACGACAAAATTAATTCGCCTAGGAATTATTGAGCACAATTCATAAGATAGGTATTCTATTTTATAGAAATTGTACGTAAGGTTTGTTTTAATATGGGATAAATTCGCGCGAGTTTTTCAGTGAATTCTCTACTTGTCGCGTGAATTTTCTCGGACTATCTCGATTACACTTGAATATCTTCTTCAGGGTGTTCCATCAAATTCTTGTTCAACATCATACAAAAGGGCCATCAGACCTTGTAAGGCAAAAGCCTGTGTTCGTTGCAGCAAGGCCGGGATAAGTTTTATGTGGAATACGCCTAAGTATCTAAAGCGGTGTCGCAAGCGTAGTTGATAGTCTGTTTCATCTAGCTGGTTCGACGTGAAATCTACAGGTCAATTCAGTCTTAATCCCATGAGCTCATATGTACCCAACATCATCAGCTAATCAGGCACGTCCTTTTCTTACCTGGCAGAGAATTTCTGACTGGGCTCAGGAGCATTATCGTTGTCGAACTTTTGTTAAAGACGAGCGCATTCCTTCACGCCCTGGTCTTCTCTATCTGGTGCAGCGTGGTGCCGTACGGCTCACTGGCAGCGCGCAGCTGAGTATTGATGTTTCCAGCGATGACGAAGAAGCCAGCTTGACACCTTTGATGGCTCAGGATGAAGAAGCTTTTTTGGGATTTGTCGGCCCGGGTCAACCCTTCGAGATTATTGCTCAGTCTCCCTTCTCGCTACAAAGCTTTGCCCACGTTGACCAAACAGCTGTGATTTGGCTCTACTGGCACGACCTTGATAATTGGCCTCATTTTCGCCGTGAAGTATTGGAAGCATTTCGGCATCAACACCAGCGCAAGCTTTTGTGGCTCAGCACCCTGGGGCAGCGCCGCACCATCGATCGCCTAATTGGCTTTCTAACTTTGCTGATTGAAGAATTTGGCGAAGCGTCGTCCGAAGGCTATTATCTGCCCTTTCCTCTAACGCACGCGCAAATCGGCAGTGCTGTTGGCTCTACCCGCGTGACGGTAACGCGACTGATGGGTAAGCTGCGCCAGCAGGGCATTCTGAAGACCCATGGCGATGGTTTGATTTGCCTGCAGGGCAATACCGATATTTCTCTCAGTCAAGAAGCCTGAGTCAGTCGGTGAGGCGTAGGAAATTTTCGAATATCAACGGGACTCCATAAGTCGGCGAAGCTTTAAGTTTTCTGGATTTACAGTGAGCGCTGTGACAGATTTGAGCTGCAAAAGCTAAGGACGCTGATGCATTGAAAATAATGCTGTCGTCGGTAATGTGTCATTCTTTGGCTGTCACCATTAAGATAAAGAATGGTGCTGTTGAAGCAGGCGTTTGCCAATGCTGAGGCCGTTCAGTAATGGTTGCCAGGGCGGGACGATCGCACCATTTTCATCTGGCTGCAGGCGGCTGCTTAGCTAATCGTAGATATATTGCTAGGCCAGCAGCGATCGCTAGCATTGGGAAAGGTGAGTATCGTGAAGTTTGTCGATTTGGCTGAGGTCACCGTCATTGGCGGCAAAGGGGGCGATGGCATGGTGTCCTTCCGCCGCGAAAAATACGTGCCAGCGGGGGGACCTTCGGGCGGCAATGGCGGCAATGGCGGCTCGGTTTATCTGATTGCTGAGCCCAATTTGCAAACCTTATTAGACTTTCGCTTTGCCCATGAATTTAAGGCCAAGCCCGGTGCCAGAGGCGGTCCCAGCAATCGTACCGGGGCCTGCGGCAGCGACCTTTACATTGAAGTGCCCTGTGGCACGGCGATTTACGATGCCCACGCCAATGAGCTCATGGGTGACCTAACGGCGCCTCAGCAAACACTGCGGGTGGCGGCAGGCGGCAAGGGTGGCCTGGGCAATCGTCACTTTCTCAGCAACCGCAATCGCGCTCCTGAATATGCGCTGCCGGGATTAGACGGTGAGGTTCGCCGCATTCGCCTGGAGCTAAAGCTGCTGGCAGAAGTCGGCATCATCGGTTTACCCAATGCGGGCAAATCAACGCTGATTTCTGCCTTGTCGGCAGCCCGGCCTAAAGTGGCAAATTATCCTTTCACAACGCTGGTGCCGAATCTTGGCGTGGTGCGTAAACCGACGGGAGACGGCACGGTGTTTGCCGATATCCCCGGTTTGATTGCTGGCGCTCATGCTGGACTGGGACTGGGCCACGAGTTTTTGCGCCACATCGAAAGGACGCGCCTTCTGCTACACCTAGTTGATGCTACCGCACCTGATCCGCTGGCAGACTACCGCATCATTCAGCAGGAGTTGGCGGCCTATGGCCAAGGATTAAGCGATCGCCCGCAGATTCTTGCCCTCAACAAAATCGACGCGATGTCGCCAGAGGATGGCGAAGTTTTGGCAGAATTAATGGCCCAGGCAACCGGTCAGCAAATTTTTGCTATCTCAGCGGTGACGCGCCATCACCTTGACGAGCTATTGCAAGCTGTCTGGAATCATCTGGAAGAACTACCTGCTGTTACGACGACAGCAGCGATATCATCCCCCAATTTGTCGGCCCCGGCCCCGGAGTTTAACATTGACGCTGGTATCAGAAGCTGTTGACTCGTGCTGGCAGCTCTGGCCGGAACCATCATGCTCTAATTTCGTCCATCAAATCGGGCAC
>JBCCJU010000125.1:0-17107 GCA_039027715.1 Cyanobacteria bacterium P01_C01_bin.120 | reverse complement strand
TTCTCAGTCCAGTCAGGAGCCGCGTTCACCGGATGACCGCGATCGCTCAGCGCCTGCCGAACCGCCGCTGGAATACGGCCTTCGAGGGTAAGTCCTGCCGTTGAGTCACCCCAAGTCCGGCCCCACAGCCAGCGAGGAGCATTGATGGCGGCTTGTGGATCAAGGCCAAAGTCGAGCAGACGGGTGAGCAGCGCCAGTTGAGTCTGCGGTTGGCCTTCTCCCCCCATCGTGCCTAGGACTAAATGGGGCTGGCCATCGGAATGCCTCACCATGGCCGGCATGAGGGTATGAAACGGGCGCTTGTGGGGTGCCAATACATTGATGTGATTGGGGTCGAGGGAAAAGAAGCAGCCTCGATTTTGCAGCACAAATCCAGTGCCAGGAACGACGACGGCGGCGCCAAAGTCAAAGTAGACGCTTTGAATAACGGATACGGCGTTACCGGCATCGTCCACGATCGCCGTGTAGACAGTGTCGCCGCCCACTGGCGGCGCGACTTGTGGTCGGGCGCGATCTAACCGCAGTAATTGACGGCGGCGATCGCTGTACGCTGGCGAAATCAACTCGTTGATGGGAATTTCGGCAAACTCAGGGTCGGTGAGCCAGCGATCTCGATCCGCGAACGCGAGCTTTGTCACCTCCACCATCAGGTGATAATAGTCAGCCGTGCCGTGGCCTAAAACCGTCAGATCAAACGGCTCAATCAAGTTAAGCATTTGCAGCACCGTAAATCCCTGGGAGTTGGGCGGCAGTTGCGCGACTTCATAACCGCGATAGGTGGTGGTCAGCGGCGTTACCCAATCGCTGTGGTGAGCGGCCAAGTCCGCTAGCGTTAGCCAGCCGCCGACAGTCTCCAGATAGTCGGTGATTTGCTGAGCGATCGCGCCGGTGTAAAAGTCCTCGCCTCCCGCTGCGGCTAACCGCTGCAGCGTGTTTGCCACATCAGGATTAGTGAGTCGTTCGCCGATCTGGGGCAGCTTACCAGCCGGTAAAAAAGGGCAGTTGGAGGAGGAATACTGCTCAAAATAAGGGCGATCGCGCCGGGTCCAATGCACCTGTGAGCCGGTGACCGGATAGCCGACTCTGGCCAAGTTGATGGCGGGCTGCAAGAGTTGTTCCCAGTCGAGAGAGCCAAAACGGCAGTGGGCCGCTTGCCAAGAGGCAACTGCTCCCGGCACAGTCAGAGCAGCTAAGGGGCCCCGCTGGGGAATTGCGCGGCACTCCCGGCGGGCAAAGTCGTCGGGGGTGGCCGCCGCCGCTGCTCGACCTGATCCGTTCAAGCCTAGTAGAGACCCAGTCGTAGCGTCGTAAATCAGCCAAAAGGCGTCGCCTCCCAGCCCTGTCATATGGGGGTAAACCACGCCCAAAGCGGCTTGGGTGGCGATCGCGGCATCTACGGCATTGCCCCCCGCTCGCAAAATTTGCGCGCCCACCTCAGACGCCAGCGCTTGGGGACAAACCACCATACCCGTAGTGGATTGTGTTGATTGCGGGGTCAGACTCATGGGGCTTTGAGATGCTGGCAGGCGTAGAACTTTACAAAGGGGCGCGATCGCTTATCACACCTTGCCATACCCAGATTTAATCCACTAAAAATCGTTAGCGTATCGGTAACTGCATCAACTATCTAGCCCAAACGGTAGCCAAATCCGCGTACGGTTTTCAGGTACTGCGGCTTGCTGGGATCTGCTTCTAGCTTTTCGCGAATCCAACGAATATGTACGTCCACGGTTTTGTTGTCGCCCATGAAGTCATGTCCCCAGACTTTGTCGATAATCTGATCTCGAGACCAAACTCGCTTAGGTTGACTCATAAACAACTCCAAAATGCGAAACTCTTTTGGAGAAAGATTTACTTCTTCGCCTTGCAAAAACACTCGGCATTCCTTCGGGCTGAGAGTCACTTCTTCGAAGCGCAAAACTGGGTCGGACTCTGTCTCATCTGCTCCTCGATGGCGTCGCAATAGAGCCCGACAGCGGGCAACCAGCTCTCGCATCCCAAAGGGCTTGGTCAAATAGTCATCAGCTCCGACTTCCAGACCCACAACCCGATCCATCTCAGTACTCTTGGCGCTCAAAATCAGCAGCGGCACATCAATGCCCTGGTGGCGTAGCAGCCGACATAAGTCGAGCCCGTTCATCCCCGGTAGCATCAGGTCAAGAATGACCAGATCAATATCTTGCATAACTTGCCGGGCGGTATTCTTCGTTCCTCCCAGCATCTCTAATGCCGAAAGTCCGTCGCCGGCAACCACGATTTCAAAGCCGACCTCCGCCAGCGCCAAACCGATCGTTTCCCGAATCAGTTCCTCATCTTCAACGATTAGCACCCGTCCTAAACCAACACGTACGCTTTGCCCAGACGCAGAAGACAACGTTAGAGATGACATAAAGGTGTTTGATAACTTCCAATCACAACTTTAGCAATCAATGGCTCACATTTAAACAAAAGATAGCCTTAAAGTTAACTATTGTTGATGAGGAAAAAATTCGTTCATTAAAGTGTGAAATTTCAAAGTATCAACAAATGCTTAGCCGGGATAAGAGCTGTGGAATATTAAGACACGTCATTAATGACAATACTCGTAACTTTATGGGGCAAGCATTATCCCACTCGTCTCATTTTCATCAATTCGGGACTGAAATCCCCGTCATTAAAGCTTCAACAAGCTAATCGATAGCGGTCTCTAATCTCTTTGTAGTTCTTGACCGATAATTTCTCCACAATTGTCAGAAACCTGGTTATCTTGACCTTGACATCGTTTTCTTCTTATTTGGACGGTAGTTAATCAACTCTCAAGCCTGAAATTAGAATTGCCAATTTGCTCTGTTGAAAAAGTCGGGTTTTTGTCATAGACGTATAGACAAATATTGGGCCGCCAAGAATTTTGGGAGGGAAAAAGCGATCGCTATACCGCCTTGATGCATCAGCGATCGCGACCCTAATTTTTCTGTTTGGGGGACTTGATTTAAAGCATTGACAGTCTGTAAATAGCGTTGTCTCCTTACAGAGATGCGTTGGAGACGACGTTGGAATAAGGCGAGCAGTCAATCTCTCGGGCGGGCGACGTCACTATATGCTGATGAACTATGTCTGAATCAAAGCCAGCAGGTCATCGGTAGAAATTTTGCTGCTCATGTCAGTGCCGGCAAGTAAACTATCGGCCAGGTCGCGCTTGGTTTTGTGGAGCGCCACAATTCTGTCTTCAATGGTGTTCTGGGCCACCAGTCGATAAATCGTGACGGGGCGCTGTTGGCCAATGCGGTGCGCGCGATCGCTGGCTTGATCTTCGACCGCCGGATTCCACCAAGGGTCCATATGAATCACGAAATCTGCCGCCGTCAGATTGAGGCCGGTGCCTCCCGCTTTGAGGCTAATGAGAAACACGTCACCCTCCCCCTGCTGAAAAGCATCCACCCGCTGCTGGCGCTGTTTGGCTGGGGTGCTGCCGTCGAGGTATTGGTAGATGATTTGCTGGCGCTCCAGATACTTTCGCAGAATCGTGAGGTGATCAACAAACTGACTGAACACTAAGGCCTTATGGTCATTCTCCAGCAGTTCTTTCAGGACTTCACCAAACTGCTCCAGCTTGGCGCTAGGCAAACCCAGCTCGGGACGCACCAACTGCGGATTGCAGCAGGCTCGCCGCAGCCGCATGATTTCTGCCAGGACCTGCAAATGCTTATGACCGGCCTTGGCGTCACTGTCGTTCAGCTTTTCGATCGCCTCTCGTCGCAGCGCTTCGTAAAAGGCCATTTCCTCATCGCTCAGTTCCACCTGTAGCGTAATTTCGGTGCGCGAAGGCAGCTCTTTAAGCACTTGGTCTTTAGTCCGCCTCAGGATAAAAGGCTGAATCAGGCGGCGCAAGGCTTCACGGGCCGCCTCATCTTCTTCACGCTCGATAGGATTAGCAAAGCGCTGGTTAAAGCTGTCCAGCGAGCCCAGCAGCCCAGGATTAATGAACCGAAATAGATTCCACAGTTCGCCCAAATGGTTCTCAATGGGGGTGCCGGTGGTAATGATTTTGAAATCGCCCTGGAGGGCCATGGCGGCCTGCGATCGCTTAGTGTCCTGATTTTTAATCGCTTGGGCTTCGTCAAGCACAATATTTTGCCAACTGACCTTGGCCAGCAAGCCCGCTGCTTCTTCCTGTTGCAAAAGACCGTAGCTGCACACGACAAGATCCCCCGGCACCAGGGCATCGAGCATTTTTTGGCGATCGCCAGGACCAAAGACCTTGACGACCAGACTGGGAGCAAATCGGCTAGCTTCATTGGCCCAGTTGAGACAAACAGACGTGGGCGCAATCACCAGGGTCGGACCCGTGTCGCAGCGGCTCAAAATTAGCGCGATCGCCTGCAGGGTTTTGCCTAAGCCCATGTCATCCGCCAAACAAGCGCCAACGCCCCAATGGGCTAACCGCGCTAGCCAGGTAAATCCGGCCACTTGGTAGTCGCGCAGGGTCGCCTGCAGGGTCTCAGGCACCTGCGGCTCCAGGGTTTGGGCTGCTTTGATGTGCTTGATATGACTTTTCCACGCTTTATCGACCTTAAGCTGGGCGACATCGTCCACCATATCTTCCAGGGCGAGGGCCGCTAACCCATGAATGCGCAGGTCTTTACCCTTGCTATCAGATAAGCGCTGCAGGGTTTTTAAGCGCTGTCGAAATTCTTCAGTCAGGGCCAAAAACTGACCATCCGACAGTTCGACAAAGTTGCCAGATGACTGCTCCATCAGAGTCATCAGCTGCTGCACGTTGATCACTTGATTTTCGCTAATCTGAACTTCACCGCTGGCGGCAAACCAGTCCTGCTTGCGGCGAATATTGAACTTGAAATTAGACAGTCCCAACTGCTGAGAAACCCGAAACTTTTCACCTTCGGGCCATTCGATGCGGACGCGATCGCCCATTTCCTGGAGCTGCACCAACAGACTCAAACAATCTTCGGGTTCTTCAATCACCCATTCGCCATTGCGCGGTTTATAGCTGTTCAGCACAGAGCAGTTTTTCTTAACCGCCTTGGCCGCTGCTTTTTCGGCTTTGAGGTCGCGCTCAGTTTGAAAGCGCTTGCCGTCAATTTCCGCAATCACGGTTTTGCCGCCTTCGCCTGGCCGATAGTAAGAGCCGCCTTCGGGAAACGGATGGGCCAGCAGCGACACTTTGAGGCCCTCGCCTGCGGGGAGCAAATGAACGCGGGGAGTGGATTCTGCCGGCACCGCTTCGGCGGCCCCACCGCCGCCAATGTCGGACTGAATAGTCACCAATGTGGAAATAGCGGTGATGGTTTTCAGCACTTGCTCTTGGGCTCGGGCCGGCACCTCTAGCCGATTGTTGGGAGCGAGCAGTTGGGCAATGCGACGGTGATCATCGTTCACGGACACGACTTTGAGGCGCGTTGGCGTTTCTTTGAAAGCCAATATTGCCGTGTAAGACTCAATCTCTGGCGACAGCGACAAACGCAGGCGATCGCTGCCAATCTCCTTGACCAGCAGTTCCGGTTCACCCGCCACGACGTCAACCCGCACATCGGGCGCATCAGCCCAGAAGATCAGGGGATGACCCACCATGGCCAGCAGGGCATCGGCGTTAAAAGAATAGGTGGGCGATCCATAGTAATAATATTGCGATCGCTCTGCTTCCAGCGTGGCCACAATTGCGCGATCGTGATCGGTCATATAGTCGGGCATGTCGCGGGGCGAGGTAAAGCGCTTCAGCGAAATCTGCTTGCCTTTGGTCCAGCCGCCCTTAGTGCTCAGCTTTTGCTCCACGGGCGTTAGGTTCCAAAAGTCCATTGAGCTAAACTGCAAGCGCCAGGCCAGACGAAAGACGGACGGCGCTTTAGGTTTGCCAGAGGTGCCCGTTTGAGTCAGCTGGCTCAGGGCTTTAAGTGACAGCTCCCACGGCTCATAAACTTTGACGCTACCGATTAGGGGCTGGCTGCCGCATTCTTCCCGCAGGGCCCCAGCAATTTCTGCATAAGCCGTTTGCCCCTTAAAGCGGGCCAGCAGTTCGGCAATTTCCATCGCTATCCAGCCGTAGTTAGCCTGGGAGGCAGCCCGATACAAGCGGGTGAGATAGCCAGGGAGCCAACCGCGAAAGTTGCCAGTGTTGAGCCAGTAAATGCAGTAGGCCTCGATCAGCTCCGGAATGGCTGGACGCTGCAAAAAATAGTCCTCGCCGTGTCGCAGGCGAGCCGGTGCGCTGCTCAGCCATCCCTGCTGTACCTGCAGCATTTTCTCTAAAATGCCCATGCTGTTGTACAGCCAATGGCCGGTATATTGCTGTAGCAGTTGACAATAGGTCGTGGCCTGGGAAAAGTCTTCGGGTTGCCCGTGCTGCAGTAGGACAAAGAAAAAAAGTACGTTAGTGGGGGAGTCGAACCAACTGGCTTGAGCTTTCTTGGATTTGCCTGCCTGTTTCAGGCTGGTCTGATAATGGGCGATCGCCGTCTCGGTTTCGCCGGTCAAAAAGGCGATCGCGCCCTGCAGGGCTTCATATTGAATGGGGTGTTCGTCCGCTTTAATCTCTGATAAGACGCCGCTAGCTTCGCGTAGATGTCCGCGCAGCCAAAGCTGTTCAATGTAGACCAGACTAGTCTCGACGTCGAGCTGTCCCTCGTGATAAATCGTCTCTACCTGCTCGAATGCCTCGTCTATGGCTTCTCCGCTGCGCCCTGCCTCAGCCAGCGTCAGCCGTAGGCCATATTGCTGAAATTCCAGCGACAGGCTGTCAAACCACTTGGGGTCAAACGGATTATTAACCAAGCGCTGCAGCACCGTGGGAAATGACACAGTGCGCCGCCAGTAAGCTTGATCGGCATCCTCTTGCAGTTCGTCAATGGCGGCGGTGTCCTGGCGATAAATCGCGATGCGCAATTCTCGCAGCCAAGTGTCCTCTTGATAAAACGTGCGGGGACCATGACTGATGTAGCGTCGGCGAATCGGAAACTGCTGCTGAATGGCGGCCACAATGGGCTCAAAAGTGCCCGTCTGCATCGCCTCTCGCACGGCAATATCGACCACCAAGTCAGAACACTGGGGGCCCATGCCCTTTTCCTGCACCAGCATTTCTTGCTGAATCAGCTTGGTTACCTGGGCGCTGAACTGCGGTGGCGTTAGCTTTCTAAAATGCTTTTGCCGCGCTTCCACGGGGATGGCTAAATTCCAACAGATACTGGCGTTGACGCGGCTGATGGGCTCGTAATAAAGGGCAAAAACCTGCGTAATCGTGCGCTGCACTTCAGTCAATCGTTGGTAAGCACGTCCTAGCTGATTTTGTTTCTTAGACCGGGTTTCAACCATCAGCATTGCCCCCTAATTATCGCGTCAGTAAGCCTTTTCGCTACTTATCATATTTTTCGAACATCGTGCGACTAATAGACTGCCAGGAATGGAGATAACATAGCGTATTCGCATGCGCTGAAATCGTAAACTTGGCAAATAGCCTTCTAGATTTGGAAATGCACGGAAATAGGGCACAGCATCCAACAGAAATCTAGAGCTTTCAAAATTGCTCTTGTGATGTCTGAGGCAATGATTGCGCCAAGGTTTTAGCTAATTAGCGTTGGTTTCTTGCAAACCGCGATCGCTGAGACTATTCAGGGGCCAATACGCCGTTGAGAGCTTGGGGTTCTGAAGGGGGAATGCCATTCAGAACCACCAGCGACTCCATCACGGTTTGCACCAGCGGCGCCGCCACTGTTCCACCATAGGCATCGGCGCCCGCAGGTTCATCGATGACGGCCAAAACTACGTAGCGCGGGCGCTCCACTGGCAAAACACTGACAAAGCTGGTGATGCGACCCGAGCCGTAACCGCCAGATTCGTTAACTTTTTGGGCGGTACCGGTTTTGCCAGCAATCCGATAGCCGGGAATTTGAGCCGGTTTGCCGGTGCCATCGTCGACCACTGCTTCCATCATGCGGAGGACGGCGGCGGTGGTTTCGGCAGAAAAAACTTTTTTGGGAGACGATCGCGATGGCTGCCAAGTGGCATTACCGCGATCATCGATCATGCCCTCGATCACCGTTGGGGTGACTAAATAACCGCCGTTGGCGATCGCGGCCTGCAGTTGCAGCAGTTTGATGGGCGTCATGACAATGCCCTGACCAAACGCCGCGGTAGCCATGTCAACCCAGCTATTAACAAACTGATCGCGAGCTTTCAGCGGTCCCGCATTTTCAGCAGGCAGATTCACGCCAGTGGGCTGATCGATCTCTAATTTCTTTAGCCAGGCATAAAAGTCGGCTGACGGCATTTTGTCCATGATGTGGGCCATTCCCACATTGCTGGAATATTTCAGCACCTCAGTAATACTCAAGGTGCCGCTGCGGCCAGACGCTTCATAATCGGAGTTTTGGATTGTCCATTCCTCAATCTTGATCTGGCCCTCATCGTAGATAATGTCGTCAGGATTAATTGCGCCAGTTTCCAGGGCGATCGCCACATTAATTGGCTTAAACGTTGATCCGGGTTCATACAAATCGGTGATGGCCCAATTCTTGAGCCATGACAAATCGGCATCAAAATAACGATTGGGATCGAAGGTTGGCTCCACGGCAAAGGCTCGCAGGGCTCCCGTCTGCACATCCATCACCATCACCGTCCCTCGTTTAGCCGCAAACTGACGTAGGGTTTGACGCAGTTCCTCTTGAACAACCCGCTGTAAGCGGCTGTCTAAGGTCAGTCGCAACTGCTGCGGGGTCTCTTCTGACGGCAAATTGGAAACTGGCAAAGCGGGGCCGGCGACGGTCGGGAGTTCAGGGGCGGGCAGGCCTAAACGGTCCTGATAATGAGCCTCTAATCCAGTCTGGGCCTCACCTTCAAGATTAATGAAGCCGACAATTTGAGAAAACAAATCTTGCTGGGGATAAAAGCGCTGCTGAGCCGGAATCAGCTCTAGGCCATCGAGCCGCAGCTGCTGAATTCGCCGCGCCGTATCTTCTGAGATGCCGTCAAGTAAGCGGACGCCGGTTTGCTGAGACTTGAGCTGTTCGGTCAACGCCCCAGCCGGCGTATCGAGGAGCGGCGCCAGGGACTGGGCGACAACGCCAATGGGCTGCCGAAACAGAGCCGGATGACCATATAGGGTGTAAACCAGGCGATCAACAGCCAGAGGAGTGCCTTGAGTATCGACAATGGGCCGCCTTGCCGCATCAAAATCAAGCCGCTGGGCCTGTTGATTTTGCGCCATTTCGCGGAGGATATCGCCCTGAGCCAGTTGTAAATAGCCAATGCGACTGATGATCGCGATCGCAACCACGACCAGTAGGCTCCAAATAATGGCAACTCGTCGGGTCAGAGCCGTTGACGAACGGCGTGATTTCGCTTGAGGGGAGTTAGGGGGCGTAGCTGGGGTGCGGGAACGCTGTCTCCGGCGATGATGCCGCCTTTCTCTGCGGTTGTATGCCATGAACAACCCTGATGCTTACAAGTAGGAAAATTAGTAACCTTTCGGAAAAACGCGCTGACTGGGAAGCGATTCTGGGGCAGCGATGGGCTGAGCTGCTGGGGACTCAACCGTCAGCTCTGTCGGTTCTAGGAAAATGACGTCTTTCGGATGCAGCGTGCCGTCGTTCATTGCGGCGATCGCCGTTTGCGCCAGATGATTCTTGAAGACCGCATTAGCCTTAATTAACTGCTGTTGATGGTCTTGTAGGTGGCCAAGCGTGGCAGTTGTGGTTGTCAGGCGGCGGTTGGCATTGACGGTTAGGGCATAAGCCGACAAGGCTCCGGCCACCGCGAGTCCAGACACAATCAGGGATGTCCGCTGCCCAATCGCTAGAAGCCTTAGCCATAAAGGACGATTACGCTTGCCGTGTAGCGGCACGATGACCGAGGCCGTCACGGGGCGCTCTATCACTCTGAGCGATCGCGGGCGGGCGGCAACTGTCTGGACTGGCCGAGGTCGCGAATTAATGGAATCCGGTTTTAATGCCGCAGACATATCAATCACTCCTGCACCAAAGATGCACACCCGAAGAGGCACAGTCGAATCACTGCACATCCATAAATCAGCGCTATAGTAACGCGCTAGCTCCTAGTCAGCAAGTGGTCTGTCGCCTTGACAGCAAAGATTTTTGAACTAGATACCATAAAATAGCTCAAGCTTGCCAATTTGGATCGCATGAGATTTTTTTGGGCAGGAATTTTGTTGGCGGTGAGGCGCCGATAGCGATCGCCAACTTCACCGTAAGGCGGTTCTGCAAATCCCTAAATAGCCGTCCGGGGCCATTCCAGGATGAATAGGGAAAAAAGGCGGTATTTCAAGTGGGTGCGAGCGTCCGTTGCAGCTAGGGCGATCGCACCCGCCTGAAGCCGCTCTACTGTACTTGTAAAAAGATAGGTTGATTGGGTTCTAGAATAACCACCCGCTGGGCAGTAACGTTGCCAACCGCAACTCCCGCCGCCGCGCCCCCCAGAATTTCCCAAATGCTGATGCCATCGCCGAGGACCGCCCCGAGGACCGCGCCTCCTGCCGCGCCAATGGCAGCATCCCCAGCGATCGACCCCACCGAAGCTTCCCGAGGATCTTTGACATCGGCCAATAGCTCTGACGTTGCGGACAGCGGCTGCGTTAGGCCACCCGCTTCAATGCCCGTTGCAACATAGCGCAAGCCGCCGGAAACGGGCTCCAACCGGCCCTGAATAACCGTGCCTGCGGACAGGTTGCGGCCATTAACCGTAACGGCTGAATCCACCATCAAAGGCAGCTCATAGTAAGTGTCAGGCTGAAAGTAGAGCGTTTCATCACTGCGAGTGATCACACGAATTTGGTTGACCGGCGTTGACGGGGTCGATTGGGCCTGCACCACTTCGGGCAGCGTCAGCGGCAGCAGCGGGGTGACCAATAGCGGCAATAAACTAAGCTTGGGGGTAAACATGACGGCCTCCTGATTCAGCAGATGAGCGTAGACGTAACGATTATCATCAACCAGTCTTGAAGTGAGCTGAGGTTTCGATGACTGGATGATTAACCATGACGCCATTCAGCAGGAAAAGTTCTCTTTCCTACTGACAGCTTTTGATGTTTAGGAGATGACGATAGGCCGGGTTCGGCAGCCAGTACGTTCATAAAATAGGAGCCAGCAGCGCTTACCCCTGCGCTTCAATTCAGTTTTCTGCTAAACCATTTGTTTACAGCTTGGTGCCGCATTCAGGGCAGAATGCATGGCTGGAGGGATTTTTAGCATTACAGTCGCTGCAGTAAATCAGCTCAATGGTCTGCACCTCTGGAGACTTTTGCGGCAGCCCCAACATTTGGGCGTTGCTCTTGCCAGGAGCCACCATGGGATAGCAGTTTTCGTCTTTGCGCACCCGTGCATCCATCAGCACGGGACCCTCATGGGCCAGCATTTCAGCGATCGCTGCCGCCAAGTCGGCGCAGTGCTCCACCACCATGCCTTTAACGCCATAGGCTTGAGCCAGCAGCTCAAAGTCTGGCATCCCTGACTGCATGTTGGAAGACGAATACCGTTCACCAAAAAAGGCTTGCTGCCACTGCCGCACCATGCCCTGCCAGCCGTTGTTGATGATGACCGTCTTGACGTTAATGCCATATTGAGCCAGCGTGCCCAACTCCTGAGGATTCATCTGGAAGCTGGCGTCGCCGCTGATGCAGATGGTGGTTTCGTCTGGATGGGCTACCTGTACGCCCATCGCTGCCGGCATGCCGAAGCCCATGGTGCCTAAGCCGGCGCTGGAAATCCAGCGGCGCGGTCCGTTCTTCAAAAACTGGGCAGCCCACATCTGATGCTGTCCGACATCGGTAGTGTAGTAAGCCTGAGGCGCTTGACGGCAAAGCTCGACAATCACTTCTTGGGGAGCAATCTGGTCGTCGTAGGTGGGCACGACTAACGGATAATCTTGGCGCCATCGCTGGATGCGATCGCGCCAGGCTCGGGTTTGTTCAGGGTTGGCCGGCTTGTTGGTTTCGTGCAGGCGATTGAGTAAGGTTTGCAGCACTCGGCGGACATCGCCCACAATCGGGACGTTGGGCACGCGGTTTTTACCCACTTCAGCCGGATCAATATCGATGTGAATAACTTTGGCACCACTGGCAAATTCGTCAAGCTTGCCGGTAACGCGATCGTCAAAGCGCGCCCCTACGGCAATTAGCAAATCACATTCGCTGACTGCAAAATTAGCGTAAGCCGTCCCGTGCATGCCCAGCATGCCAACGGATAGAGCATGGTGCTCATCAAAAGCGCCCTTACCCATCAGCGTTGTGGTCACGGGAATCGAAAAGTATTCTGCTAGTTCCTGAATTTCGCTGTGGGCCCCGGCGGTAATCGCGCCGCCGCCGACATATAACAAAGGTTGCTTAGCGCGACGCAGCAGGCGAATCGCATGGTCAACTTGCCGGGGATTCCCTTTTACCGTTGGCTTATAGCCTGGCAGCTGAATGTCTCCAGGCTCAACCGGAACGTAGTCAAACTCTTCTATGCCCACGTCTTTGGGCACGTCAATCAAAACGGGGCCTGGCCGACCGGTCTGGGCAATGTAGAAGGCTTCGGCGACGATGCGGGGCATGTCTTTTGCTGCTCGCACCACATAAGAGTGCTTCACAATCGGCAGCGTGATGCCAAAAATATCGGTTTCTTGGAACGCATCAGTGCCGATCGCCGGTCGCGGTACCTGCCCCGTAATCACCACCATGGGAATCGAATCCATGGCGGCGGTGGCAATGCCCGTCACCAAGTTAGTGGCTCCAGGGCCAGAGGTGCCGAAGCAAACGCCGACTTGCCCCGTCGCCCGAGCATAGCCATCCGCAGCGTGGGAAGCGCCCTGCTCGTGGCGCACCAAAATGTGACGAATGCCGCCCCGCAGTTCAGCTTTGTACAGCTCGTCATAGATGGGCAAAATAGCGCCCCCAGGATAGCCAAAAATGTGGCTAACTCCATGACGCTGCAGACTATCAATGAGAGCGAATCCACCGTTCACTCTCTGAGTATTGATGTTGTCGAGATCGTTAACAGAAGATGTCATGGAATTTGTCAACAAAAGCGTTTGGGTGGGTAGAAAAATTCAGGGCCATTCAGTGCCGTCCACAGCTATTGAGCGACACGCTTAGCCAACGGGACTTCCACTATAGTACGAGATTAAAGCGGTACCAATAGGGATAACTTGATTCGACAAAGGGATCAAAATATTCTTCACAGAAAGTTGGTTGAGCCGCAGTGGGATACGGTTTTCTCCAGCAGTGGCCGGCTTGATTTCGTTGAAAAATTCGTCCATCACGCCACCATCGTGTCTACAATCACCCGGTTTCTGTCATTAATTGATGACACGCCTCAGGTGAACATTTGACGTTGCTGTACGAACAGGTCTTGAATGCCCTGTTCTGCTAGATCTAGCAGTTGATTCATTTGCGATCGCGAAAAACTGCCTTCCTCTGCCGTGCCCTGCACTTCAATAATGTCAAGGTTGCCGTTAAGCACAACGTTGAAATCAACCGCCGCCGCCACATCTTCTTCATATTGCAGATCGAGCAGTGCCTGGCCCTCCACGATGCCGACGGAAATCGCCGCCACTTCATTCGCTAGCGGCAGCTCAGATAATTCGCCAGTCGCCAACAGCTTATTGAGTGCCTGCTTAAGCGCCACATACCCCCCGGTGATTGACGTCGTCCGAGTCCCGGCATCCGCCTGCAGCACGTCGGCATCAATGGTGATGGTGCGCTCGCCCAGGGCAGCAAAATTCAGCGTCGATCGCAAACTCCGACCAATCAACCGCTGAATTTCTTGCGTACGGCCTGACAGCTTCGTTAGTTCCCGCCGCTGACGCTGCGGCGTTGCCCCCGGCAACATGCGATACTCGGCGGTAAGCCAGCCTCGTCCCGAATCTTTGAGAAATGGCGGCACCCCGGCTTCAATCGAAGCCGTACAGAGCACCTGAGTGTTGCCGCAGCGAGCCAAAACGGAACCGGCAGCAAAGCGAGTGAAATCCATTTCGAACGAAACGGGGCGCAGTTCGTTTACCTGCCGCCCGTCGGGACGCTGCCATGTCATAGATGTCGCCTCAGTTGCCAAAACCTCATTCACCATACCGGAGGCGTGTCAGTAGGGCAATGTGGAGAAAGCAGAGACATTGGCAGCCGGAAGTCGCCGCCGCCGATAAGGAATCAGCGTGAAAATAATGTCCAGCAATCGCAGTGGAGGGGGGATTGGGTAGCTGGGTGGCTGGGTTGGGGACGAGCCAGGAGCTGGTATTTTATTGTGAGCTCATCCCTAACTGTCCCGCACCGCGTTTATGCGCTACGCTGCAGCGCCGTAGCGCACAAAGTGGAGGCCGCTATAGAGATGAAAGGCCGGGTCCCAATTGCTCTCTTTCACGCGGGCGAGGTCAAGTTGGTGCTTGAGAGGCGGCAGCAAATCGATAAATTCCATCGCATTGTCCCCAAATTTGGTAAACCCATCGTGGACGGGTCCCGGCACGCGATCGCGCACGTACTGGACTAGGGCTTGCCACTGTGGTCGCATGGACAGACCTTTATCGGGAATATTTTCTGCATTCGGTAAAGGATTGCCCCGGCGAAAATCGTAGGTGCGATCGCACAGCCGCAAGATGCAGCGTCGCGAGTGACAGTGCAAATCGACCACTTCCGCATAGTCCTGCGTTTTTTCCGCTCGCTTGAGCTTGCCCCAAGCCCCCCTGTCCACCACAGACTCGAACAGGGGAATCTGACCCACTACGATTTGCGAAATTTCTGACCAGTTGAACGCGATCGCGCCAGTCTGACCATCAATATTGGTGCAAATCACTTCCGGCTGCGGCTGCACCCGCCGAAAGTTCTGCACCCGAAACGTCTGCAAGTCCTTAATATCCCTCTGCTTGACCCAAAAGGCCGGAGTTTGCGCCTCCGACAGCGCCTGACTGTAATATTGCAAATCGCCAATGGGGCCGACCCGATAAAGCCGCCAACTCCGACTCGGAATCTGCAGTCGCGCCATGTAAGCATCAATGCCCATGACTTTGGCCAATCCTTGGGCGGCCGCTTTACGTTCTTCACCCTGCACCGGCTCTAAACACATCAGCCCTGGAGCCTGACCATCCGGTTGTGCCCGGGCCGTGTCTAAAGCCGTTTCTTTAGCCTGAGCAAAATGCGTTTGCACTCGCTGAATGCCCTGTCGCGCCTGAGACATCAGCTTCGGATTAGTGACCTGCTGTAAAACCTTCAAATAGGTTTTCTCGGCCTTTCCCCAGTGATTAGTCGCTTCTTGATACTGTCCCGCCATCAACAGAAACCTGGGGTCTTTGGCGTCCTGCTGCTGCCACTGCTGGAGCAGCTTGGCCGCCGTGCGAAAGTTTTTTTGCTTGAGGGCAGCGGCGATCGCGTCTTGCATCAGAGGCCTCGTCTCTCCTGGGATGGGTCTATTTTACGCAGGCAGGGAAGGAATTGGGGGAGTGTGAGGGTAGCAGGGTGGCGGGGTGGCGGTGTCGGGGTGGCAGGGTGGCAGGGTGTCGGGGTGGCAGGGTGTCGGGGTGTGATGAAGTGTTAGCGAGGTCTTTGGAGGAATTTGGGCGGGCATTTTCTTACTAAACATCCTCTACCAGACCCGGTAGACGAGAATTACAGCAGCCGCAGTTGACGAGAAGCGTCGTCATCCGGGGAGGTGTTGTCGGCATCAGCCGGCTCAACCGGGGAGTCTAGCTCAAAGGGGGTATCAGCCAGGAGCGCTTGGGCCGCCGCCAGCATGTCGTCGGATAAATCGGCTAGGTCTTCGCGGTTGCTGAGATAGGTCTGCAGGGCGGCTAAGGGGTCAAGGCCGCTGCTGGGAGTGAGTTCGGGGAGCCGCGATCGCGATCGCTGGGCCGTAATTTGCGGATGAATAGTGTACGTATGGGCAGCAGACAGGGCTTCATACAGGGCCGAGTGGTCGAGCCCATCAACCTGATCGGGCCGCAGGTCATACATCAGCCGCACCACCGCATCTTGGATGTGGGATTTGGCGATCGCGGCCAGCAGTTTTTCTTGGGGATCGGTGGCCTGGGTCAAATTCGCTTTAATCGTCAGAAAGGGACGCACCGGCAGGGAACAAAACTCTACAGTGGTCGCCGCCTTGGTAACGGTGGCCCAAACATAGCCCTTGGCTTCTTCGGCCTCACTAAAATCGACCCGCTCAATGCTGCCGGGATAAACCACTGGGGGTGACTCGCACAAAATCTGATGACGGTGCACATGGCCTAGAGCGACGTAGTCGAAACAGGGACGGGCCAGCAGCGCCATCGGCACGTTAAAGCCGCGCCCCACGGCCAAAAACTTTTCCGCGCCAAAGCTGGCGGTGTCGGTCATTAGATGGGCTAACAAAATTGCGGGTACGTCGGGATCAAGGCGACGAATTTCTCCCTCCAGCGCAACGCGAAGCCGGTCTAATAAGTGTTCGTTAACTTCCGCCAATGACAGCCCTTCCATATCCGGGCGAGTGAGTAACACAGAGGGGGTAAGCCAGGGGAGTGTAATTACTTGCACTGGACCGCCAGCCGTCTCTAAGCGATGGGTTTCTAGGCGATCGCCGACGACAATGCCGGGCACTCCCAATGTCCGATAAATACAAAGGCTCGCGCCGCCCTGCCCTTGAGCATGCTGATCGTGGTTGCCCACCAGCAGCACTGTGGGAATGCCAGCATCGGCCAGGCGGCGAAATTGGCCGGCAAACGCCTGCTGCACCAGCGGGGGTGGGGTGGCATCGGGAAAGGCATCGCCGCCAAACAGCATGAGGTCAGCCGGTTCCGCGATCGCCCGGTCGATGCAGCGGCTCAGGGTCGCCACAAAATCCTCCAGACGGGTATTCATTCCCGTTTCGGGATTGATGCGACCGTGGGCAAAGCCACTGCCCATGTGAATGTCGGACAAATGCAGCACCGTAACCATCGCGTCATCCTTAAAAAGTACAGATGCACTCTTAGTGTACTCAAGCGCGAGCGAAGAGAGCTTCTGGAGTGACAGGGTGTGAGAGTGTGAGGGTAGGGCTGATTCTCTACAAACAGAAAAGTAAGGCCGGAATATGAGGCTGAAATCGTCGAATGGCTTTGGTGAGAGAATCGTGCCCAGCTTTACGGAATGCCGAGAGCGCCCAAGTTCGGAACCAGGCCATCAAGGTAGCGG
>JBCCJU010000124.1:0-17372 GCA_039027715.1 Cyanobacteria bacterium P01_C01_bin.120 | reverse complement strand
TCGCCAAGCCATAGAGGCACTCGTGGCGCAAGGCAATCGCTCTCAAAAAACTACTCGTTTTATTTATACAGGTGGTGTCTGGCTATATGGCCAAACCGGAGATCATATTGCCACGGAGGATACTCCGCTCAATCCGATTTCTAGTTTTTCATGGATGGTTGAGAACAGTAGGTATGCTCTTAATGCACCCTGCTTTAATACGAGTATCGTTCATCCTGGGATAGTCTATGTTAGAGATGGCGGTGCGTTTTCACGTCTTATTCCAATAGAAGGCAGAATTGAAGTTTGGGGTTCTGTGGAAAAACGTTGGCCACTTGTTCATAGAGATGATTTGGCCGCTGCGTACAGAATTGTGCTTGAGAAGGGGAAACCGGGAGAATCATATAATGCTTGCTCTGAAAAAGGTGTGCGCTTGTCTGATATAACAAACGTCATAAGTGAGCGCTTCGACCTCACCACAAAGCCGCTGGTGCGTAGCATTGAGGAGCTCATTTCAGAGCATGGAGAGTGGGCTGAAGGCCCCACACTTGATCAGCAGATGAGTAACCAAAAAATGCTCGAATTGGGTTGGAGCCCTGAGCACCTAGATGCCGTTGCAGAACTCTTATAAGGTTTCCGTTGTGTATCAGATGCAATCAATTACCTGGGAAAGCTCAGCACCATATAACAAGCGCATGTAGACGGACAAAGTGCCGGCTACGCTGTCACTTTGCCGCTGATGCGGGGCGTTAGCTGGCATCAAATTACAAAGTGATGAGTATCTTTCACTGTGTTGAGTACGATCGCTCATTGCCGTAGGCTGGATTGATTGCAGGAAACCCAGCGTCGCTTTTTTCTCAAATGACCAAAAGCGCGATCGCAAGCATGGCCTGACGTTTGGTCCGCTCTCCCTTGGGCCATACCCACTGGGCATGCGTCACTTGCCGTGTTTTATTGGAGCTTAGTAACGGGCCTGTGAGACAACGGCTTACCATTCAGACAATGGCCCTTTATGGCGCAAACGGCGGTTCAGTTGCCATTGATGTGGCGATCGCGATCGCTGCCTCTTCGGAGAAGATAGATTGCCGATAGCTCAAAACATACAGCGCATCATCCTGTAGCCACTGCAGCGATGCCATGCCACCGCGCTCCCAAAAATGGGCTTGCACACCGCTCACTAACTCCATAGACTTCATCGGATTAGCACCAATAAAAGGCCACAGTGGCGGCGGCTCTGATTGCGCGGCAATCATCAGCGCGGTACATGCGATCGCTTCACAGTCAGGTTCAGTGTTGAGAAACAGGACGCCCGCCTCCGGCATAATCGACGGATACAGCTCCTGGCTGGTCGGCACCACAGCCGAAATGCGCAAAGCCGGGATAGCAGGATTATCCGTGGAAACTTCATCAAGAATCGGCTCGAATACAGGCGCTGGCGCTGCCAATGCAGTGCTTGTCACCGTCACAGTAATCAGACTTATCCCTAATCCTGTAATGAATTGAAGCGCAGACATGTCGTAAATCCTGACTGAAAATACAGGTCCACTTTGCCTGGCGAAACCGTCACCCGACATCCCCCACATAGTCATCTGCGGTTCACCCAGGTCGGCGCTTGGCTGAACCAACTTGGGTGAACCCGCGTAGGACTAGAACAGCAGGGAACCTCCGCCAGTTCGTCTTATCCACCTGGAGGAAGCCGATGTCCTCCACATTGATACCAAGCTGTAGGTAATCAAGATTGTTGTGCGACGCCTATCGTCGAGACGTTGCGTTATGAAATTGCCATGTCTAGAATCCGTCAAAAACGACTGGCTCGTGCCAGGCGTCTAAAGCTCTCTACACATTGGTACGTTTGGCTAGAGCTGGGGCTATTTTTACTGATTGGCATTAGTGCGAGTGTTGCCCTCTTTTGGTATGTGGCTCAGGGCTAATACCAGTTCTGTTCAATTAGCGTTACACACCGCAGAGAACGCAGGTATGGGCGAGGCCTGCCCAAAAGGGCTCTGGGATGTTGGCGTAGGCGGAGCCTGTCTGAAAGCCATAGCCTGCTCGGAGGGCTTTGGGGAGCATTTGTAGTCTGAATTCAAAGAATCAGTATTAGATGGTGCGGAACGCGATCGCCGTCATGCACCCTTCATAAACCTCATCCAGATTCAGATCGGTAGTTTGGCGCCTAACCAAACCTCACCGCCTGCGGCACCTCTCCTTCACAAGGAGAGGTTTAGGGAAATCCTGGTTTTGCCCTTGAAGAAAAGTGCTCTAGGACTCTGGTTCCGCTTCTTTCAAAGGAGAGGTTGGGTGAGGTTGACCAAATCGCCAAAACTCAAGTTTTCAATTTGGGCGGGGTTTCGCTTCCCTAATTGATCGGCTCATCATTTTTCATTGATCTATTTATTATGTTTCAACACCAGCCTATCCATTGGGCCGCCTCAGTTACGCTAGCTGCCCTGGTGATAACGGGGTGTGGACGGCCCGGCCCTACATTAGACACTCCGGAGGTAGTGTCTGTCGACCTTGATTCTGTTATCGCTCTCGGTCGGATTGAGCCTGCAGGCGAGGTGATTCGGCTGTCGGTGCCTAATGCGGCAGATAGTCGAGTAAATGAGATTCGTGTGGGGGAGGGCGATCGCGTGGAAGCCGAGCAGGTGATCGCCGTATTGCAAGGGGCCGAACGGCGTCGAGCGGATCTGCAAGCAGCCTATGCCCTGGTGAAACAACGCCAAGCGGAACTGTCTCAGCTCGAAAACGGCAGCGTCAAATTGGCCTCGATTGAGGCGCAGCAGGCCCGGATTGAGCGGCTGAACGCGCAGCTCACGACCCAGACTCAGCAGCGCCAGGCTGAAATCGAACTCTCTCGGGCCAATCTGCGGGAAGCCGAAGTCAACTACCAGCGCTATCAAGAACTGGCCGCCGTGGGAGCCGAAAGTCGATCGCAGTTAGACATTGCCCAGCGCAACTATGAAACCACTCAGGCTGAGCTGGCCCAAAAGCAAGCCGCTCTAGGCGAAACGGAAACCACGCTGGAATCGCAGATTTTAGAAGAGCAGGCCCGTCTGGTGGAACTGCGACAGACCACGCCAGAAGCGATCGCGATCGCTCAAGCCCAGCTCGAACAGGCTCAGATCCAAGTCTCCCAACGGCAAGCCGACCTGGATGATGTACTTGTGCGGGCTCCCGTCGCCGGACAAATCCTCAAAATCAACACCCAGATTGGCGAGCAGGTCAACACCCAAGAGGGCATCGTGGAGCTGGCGCAAACCGACCAGATGATGGTGGTTGCGGAAGTCTACGAGACCGACATTCGCCAAGTTGTGATGGGTCAACCCGTCACCGTCACCAGCGAATACGGCGGCGTCGCCCAAGAATTGACCGGCACCGTCGATCAAGTTGGCTTGCAAATTGGGACCGCCAGCTTTGGTGAAGGCGAAGCCGACCCGACCCGAGACGTCAATACCCGCGTTGTCACCATTAAAGTGCGCCTTGACCCAGAGGCCAGTGACGCCGTGGCAGCGCTGACAGGAATGCAGGTGCGGGTGGCGATCGCCACTGAAGAGGCAGCGGCAGCGGAAGAAGACGTCGCCAATCGATAATCTCCAGCCTTAGCCAATTTCTCGTCCTCACAATTGAGGTCTCGTTCACGGGCAAGCTGCCCACCCCATCACCCCATCACCCCATCACCCCAAAGCCCTCCGGGCAGGCTCCGCCAACACCCCAAAGCCCTCTGGGCAGACTCCGCCTTTCTTGAATGCCGTCAGGCTATACGCCCCATCACTCCCTATCCATGCTCAAATCCTTACTGTCAAACCTTCCCAAACCCCTCGCCTGGGCACAGCTATCTCACCAAAAGGTTCGCCTCGCGGTCGCGCTGACCGGCGTGAGCTTTGCCAACATTCTCATGTTCACCATGATGGGGCTAGAGTCATTGGTCTCCGATGGGTCAACCACGCTGCATGAAAGTTTGCGGGGTGACCTATTTTTGATGTCGTCGTTTAGCCCCTCTCTACGAATTCCATCGGCGTTGCCCCGAGCCTATCTGTTGCAGGCCGACGCTGTGGCTGGCGTTGGCACCGCCGCGCCGCTATATCTCAACCTGGGGAACTGGACGAATCCGGCTCAACTGGATAATGCTGAGAGCTTGCCGGAAGGCGACATCTTTGGCAATCAGGTGCGCGTGATTGCTTTTAATCCTCGTCAACCCGTGCTGGATTTGCCACTGGTGGATGCGCAACGCGATCGCCTCAGCACACCCAAAACCGTTCTCTTTGATGAACTTTCCCAGCCCTCCCTCGGCGACATTCCTCAACTTTTGACTGAAACCGGAGAAGTGCAAACCCTGATGGGCAATCGGCGCGTAACCGTCGTGGGGCTGTTTAGCCTAGGCAGCACCGTGATCGAAAAAGGCAACGTGATCATGAGCGACTTGAGCTATACCCACTGGTTCGGCAACGATAACCTGACTCACATCACGCTGGGGGTGCTGACGGTAGAACCCGGCAGTGAAATTGCCACCGTGCAAGCCCAGCTGCAGGCCCATCTACCCGACATCGTCGAAGTGCTCACGAAGGAAGAGTTGATTGCCAAAGAACAACGGTTTAACGCGAGCGATCCGATTGGGGTCATTTTTGGCTTTGGCAGCACGGTGGGTTTTGTGGTGGGCATCGTAGTGGTCTATCAGGTGCTCTACACCGACATCAGCGACCACCTGCCCGAATACGCCACCCTCAAAGCGATGGGCTACAGCGATGCTTCACTGCTGCGAGTCGTACTCATGGAAGCCATGCTGCTCGCGGTGTTGGGCTTCCTACCCGGATTTGTGGCCTCGGTGGGGCTCTACCAAGTGCTCACCACCATCACCCGGATTCCCCTCGTGATGAAGGGAGCCGTCGCCATGCAGGTGTTTGCGTTGACCGTGGTAATGTGCGGCGCATCCGGAGCGATCGCCATCCGCCGCCTCCAATCTGCCGACCCCGCTGATGTTTTTTAGGGAATTGGTTGTTGGTTGTTGGTTGTTGGTTCTTCAAATGGTCCGTCGCTGCGCTGACTGGGTGACGGGCAGGTTTAGCAAAATTTTTGGCAGAGCAACGCAATCATCGAACGAAACCCGCTCATGCCAACCTCCTTACCTCATCACTCCATCACCCAGCCACCCCACCACCCCATCACCCCATCATCCCGTCACCCCAATGCCGCCCACTGTCGCCATCTCCCACCTCACCCACACCTTTGGCAAAGGCACTCTGCGCCGCACTGTCCTTAGCGACATCACGCTGGCGCTGTATCCGGGGGAGATTGTGCTGCTCACGGGGCCATCGGGTAGCGGCAAAACGACGCTGCTAACGCTAATGGGGGCGCTACGGTCTGTGCAGGAGGGTAGTTTACAGATTTTGGGACAGGAACTGATGGGCGCGAAGAAACGGCAGCTCGTCAAGTTGCGCAATCAGATTGGCTTCATCTTTCAGTCTCACAACCTGCTGGACTGTTTGACCGCAACGGAAAACGTGGAGATGGCGCTGAAGCTACATCGGTTCTCTAAGCAAGAACGGCGCGATCGCGCCCACAAGATGCTCTCCACCGTGGGACTGGGTGAGCACAGCCAGAAATATCCGGCGCAGCTATCGGGGGGGCAAAAGCAGCGGGTGGCGATCGCCCGCGCCCTGGTTTCACAGCCCAAAATCGTGCTCGCCGACGAACCGACCGCTTCCCTCGACAGCCAGTCCGGTCGCGACGTGGTCACCCTAATTCAGCAACTGGCTCACCAGCAACACTGCACCGTGCTGCTCGTCACCCACGACAATCGCATCCTGGACATTGCCGAACGTCAGCTCCATATGGAGGATGGCCGGCTGTGCGCCTAATCCAGCAATCTTGCCGGATACGGAATACGCAGTCTGAATCTCATTGCAAAACCGGGGCAATCGGCAAAGTAAACCAAAACGTAGTGCCCTGGTTGGCAGTGCTCTCTACGCCGATTTGCCCGCCGTGGGCTTCCACAATCTGCTTGCAAATGTTGAGCCCAAGGCCGAGGTGCAGCGGCTGGTGATGATTGCGTCCACGGCTGTAGCGGTCAAAAATCCACTGATTGGGGTCAGCCTGTGGCGGCTGGTTTGCAGCTGACTGTGGGCGATCGCCGTTCAGTTCCCGAATACCCTCACCGTCATCGCTGACCGTACAGCGTAGGTATTGTCCTTGCTGGCTGGCGTTGAGCGTTACACACACGCCCGCAGGGTTGTACTGCAAGGCATTAGCAATCAGGTTGTCATAAACGCGATGTAGTTGGAGGGCATCGGCGCTTATGCGCGGCAGGTCGGCAGGCAACAAAACTACCATCTGGCCACGCGCCTGTCTGAGTCGCAGCTCGAAGTCCTCGGTAACATCATTGACTAAATTGTTAAGGCTGAGCGATCGCACTTGCAGTGAAACGCCATTCCGGTTCTGGCCATGCACCTCCAACAGAGAATTGATTAGTTGGAGCTGCTGTTCCTGACTTCTGGCCATGCGGGCAATGACGGTGCGATCAAGGGTAACTTTCTCGTTCCCCAGCAGCAGATTGTTCAACAGCATCAGCGTGCCGGTAACGGGATTCCGCAAGTCATGGGAAACCGCGTGTAGCAATAGCTGCTGCTGGTGTCGCAGTTCAAATTCTTTAATCAACAGCCGCTCATAGAGATATGCCCCCAAATCGGCCATGCCAAAGCTGATGATTGACAGCAGCATTACCGTGACGTAAGCCGGCAGTTGCACTTCATGAGGTACATCGGGAACGTCTAAGCCTAATCCCAACATCGATACGCTAACGACACCCAGGAGGCTAACTTGAGAGGCCACATGCCAGCGCCACTGCACCGGCATCACAATTACCTGCATGAGAAAGTGCATGCTCCACCCGCTAAATTCTAGGCTGGTCTCGCCGGCAAGTATGTGATGCACTTGCGGGATAATCATCACTGCGCTCGAATAGCTCCAAAATGCCCAGCGGGTCTGGCTCAATGACATTGGCTTAGACGACAAAAAGATTAGGCATAGGGCAATGCCTAACAGTCGCGACACTTCCATGCACACCATTGCGATGACATCGTTATGAGTCACCATGAACTCTGCCTGTCCGGTGCGACTGAGGGCAGGCATGATCAGTCCGACGTTGAGAACTGTCCAGGCAAAGAGAAAAAGACCGCCTAGCCAAAACCCTATCTGCAAGCGCTCTTGAATGAACCGCTGTCGCCAGGCACAATACGCCGCGGATGGCTGAGGTCCCGCCGTCACCCAAGCAAGATGCTGCTGCCACCGCTGAAATACCTGGGGTAGTTGCCGGCCCATGACTGCTCAACAGAAACTGACACACTGCGCTATCCATTCCTCAGTCTATCTGCCAGTTGGAGAATTCAAGCCCTGCTGCCAGGGTCACCCAGTTGGGTGATGGCATCTCCCCAGAGGTATGCCTCGCTGGGGGTAGAACAGAGCGATCGCCTCAATGTAAAAGTTATGAATGGGACGAATGGCCTGCGGCTAGGCTCACCGACGCGACTGAGCTGCTATCCCTTGATTGACCGGAGGTATCCTGTGATGAACTTGACGACAAAAGTATCAACGATAAACATCCGTGCTTACGAATCGACTGACTGGTCGAGGCTGTGCGAAATTCATGATGCCTCTCGCCTCGATGAACTACGCTTGACTGTTGGTGTAAAGGCGTTTCTCACCCTTGAGCAAACGGCTGAGAACGAGGGACTCTTTGCCGACAAGCTGGTGGTCGCAGAAGTGGATGGCGTTGTCCAGGGTTTTGTTGCTTACGGTGGCACAGAAATCACTTGGCTCTATGTCAATCCGCAGGTTTACAAACAAGGGATCGGGCGATCGCTGATTCGCCATGCGGTGGCAGACTCCACCTCAGCAATGGAACTTGAAGTCCTCGAAGGCAATACGCCCGCTCTCAAGCTCTATCTTTCTGAGGGGTTCAAGATCATCAAACGCAGTGAGGGCAAGCTGGTCGGCAACGAGGAGTTTGCGGCAAGCGGTCTGGTTCTAAGACATGAGCCGTCAGCTCAGGACTCCGCTCTATAAGGGTTGGCACTGCCAAACCCAACGATAGATAAGCCATGAAGATTAAGAACACGGATGGCACTGAGACCGTCTACTCAGCTCTGGGCAATGCGGCCAACGAAGCGATCGTGCTGCTACACGGCATTGGTGCCGACCATCGGATGTGGCAACCCCAGATGGCGGAATTTGCCCGCAACGGCTTTTACGTGCTGGCACCAGACTTACTCGGCCACGGACAATCCTCCAAAGTGCAGCACCTGGAACTGCCAGATTGGGAGCATCAGATTCTCGATTTACTCCGAGCGCACCAGAAAGAGACCTGCATTTTGGTGGGCGTGAGTATGGGCGGCGCGATCGCTCTATCGTTTACGGTTAACCATCCTGACCGGGTGAGTCGGCTGATTGTGTCGGATACCTTTGCTGAGCTAAAAACGCCGCTAGAGAGAGCTTTGGGACTCTCGCAGGTGGTTGGCTTTTGGATCTTTAAGCGCTTGGGAGCAGCGGCGATGGCAAAGGGCCTAGCATCGACTTACCAGGCTCCGTTTGCGAAACTGGCCAAAGACTACTTTGCTCAGGTTGCTCTAGACGCCGATTTTGATCAGCTGATCCGGGCTCGTCGGGCGATTAATCGGGTTGATGTCATTGAGCAGTTGCGACATCTCAAGCTCCCGACTTTAGTAATGGTCGGCGATCAGTTTGGCTCATTCTTTATCGAGATTAATCGCAAGATCGCTGACGCTATAACAGGAGCCAAATTTGTGGTTCTAAATGAGGCGATGGACCCTTCTAATCTGGTTAATTCAGCCAGCTTCAATCGAGAAGTGCTGGCTTTTTTGAACGCTAAATCGACACTCGAATGATGCATCGTATTGATTTTTAGACGAACCCGCCGCCTCTCTCGACAGCTACTCCGGACGTGATGTGGCGACACCGAGATTCAGCAACTGGCTCCCCAACAACACTGCACCGTTCTGCTCGTTCCCCGTCGACAAGTGCATTCTGGATATTGCTGAGTGCAAGCTCCACTGAGTTGTATTTCTCAAGCAACTCCGTATTCGTGAACGAGCATCCTAATGACTACCGCAAGGTTTTTCCCAAACTGATACGTGATGGCGACTGAGGTTTGTAAATGCTTCTTTCTTCCAACCTCCCCACCTTGCTTTCAGCGTCAAGTTGGCGATCTTCGCCATCAGATCAAGTTCCGATGGCCAGACGTAGCGAAAAGGGATTGAGGATAGCTCTGTTTGTCCATCACGAATTCTAAAGTGATGTGATGTTAGCTGTTGAGAGACAACATCGTAGGTGTCTATTCCCCAATGATCATCACGGAATTCAAAGACCCGGTTGGTTTCGCCAAAGGGTATATGCTGAAGGGCAGGCACCATAACTTCAATGACAAAGCTTCCGCCTGGATCAAGATGTGAAGCTGCATTCTGAAAGCATTTAACTTGCTCATCTTGAGTTGTCAAATTCATGATGGTGTTGAAAATGAGATACACCAGCGAGAATGAGCCTTCGCATAAGGCAGTAGCAAAATCACCTTGAGTGACACTGATGCGATCGCCACCTGTTTTTTCAGCAAGTTTAGTGAGCATAGCCTGAGAAAGATCGATGCCATGAACTTCGACACCCTGCATGGCAAGCGGTAAAGCTATACGGCCTGTTCCAATCCCAAATTCGAGCACCCTACCACCATCGGCAAGTTCAGTCAGGAAATCAACAACAGGCTCTACTGCCTCAGGGGCACCGGAAGTTACATCATCGTCATACGTTGCGGCGACTCTTTTATCAAAATATCCATCACTCTGCATGATTCAAATAGGAAATGGAATATTCGCAGTGATTAATTATTGATCAATACATGCGCTGACAGCTTGGTGATCTCTGTCGCTGTTGGCGGTTGGAACTGAGCATTGGTAAATGCAAAAATCTCTTTGCTGACATATAGATTACCGGTTCTAGATGCGTGCTCGTTGCGATCGCGTACGCGCTGCGATCGCACAGCCAACGGTGCATCCACAAACACAAATTGATACTGGCACCCCGAACGCTCACACAGATGCTGAAATTTCTCTCTGGAGCGTTCAGTCGCCATTCCCACATCCAGCACCACCGGAATGTCAGACGCGATCGCCTGCTCGGTAAGCGTCCAGATCAGCTGTTCACAGCGTTCGATTCGAGGCACGACCCAGCTCATGTCGGGTGGGTTAGGCATATCCGGCAAGTACAGCGCTTGAAACCATTTATCACTGGCCAGATACAACGCCCCATCTCGCTGAGCAATCTGCTTAGCGATAAAGGACTTGCCAGCGCCAATCGGGCCAAAAAGCAGCGTCACTTGAGATTTTGAAGGTAATTGCATATTCCGTTTGCCTTAAAACCGCTGCTTCACTTGAGAGCGGTGACCGGAGAGCCGCCTTTGACGAGATAGTTGTTGATAATCTGCACCGCCTTTTGGACGCCATTTTCACCGTTGATGGTGTTGCCGATCGCGCTGGCCTTGGCCCGCAGAGTCTCATCCTGAACTGCCCGTTGGATGGCAGCAGTCAGTCGTTCGGTGGATAGCTGTTTTTTCGGAATCGAGTCAGGACTGACGCCGAGCTGCACGGCGCGATCGCCCCAAAACGGCTGATCGGTAAAAAACGGCACCACGATATTGGGCACCCCTGACCGCAACGCCGCCGCAGTTGTGCCAGCGCCCCCGTGATGAACAATCGCCTTCATTCTGGGAAATAGCCAAGCGTGGGGAATCCCATCTAGCTTAAAGACAGAGTCCGGCAGATCAGTCTGCGTAATGCCGCCCCACCCGGTCAGCAGCACGCCCCGCTGCCCGCTCTGTTGCAGCGCTGACAAAGCCGTTTCCGTCATCGCCTCAGAATCGCGACTCGACATTGAACCGAACCCGACATAAACAGGCGGTTCCCCGCTCGCTAGAAAATCCAGCAAATCCGCTGGGGGCGTGAAATCGTCAGGGGCGTCTAAAAACCAGTAGCCCGTCACGTGGCAGGTATCATCCCAGTCAGTGGGTTTTGGCACCACCGTCGGACTGTAGCCATACAGTTTTGGCAGCGTTTGCCAGCGCTGATTCAAAAATGGGCAGTCCCGGTGGGGCGGCAAATTAAGCTGTTTTTGTCGCCAGGGGTTGACCGATGGTTTGAAGAGGTGCCAATAAAACCGAACTATAAATTGGTAAGTGACCCAGTTAAAGGCTCCGCCTAGATTGACCTTCGGAGCCAGGAAGTGGGGAAACTCAGTAGTCACCGAGATCGGTTGCAACAGCCCAAAAAAGGACGGCAATTTTAGCACCTGAGCAATGTCATCGCTCCAAAACGCGGCCCCCGTGCTGATGATGGCATCCGCATCTTGGCAAGACTGCCAGGACTGCTCCAAACACTTCGCCATGATAGGTTCCAGCGCCTGAGTTAAGCCTTGGAACACCTTAATGGGGTTTCGCCCCGACTCAATCATGGCTTGTCCGGCTTCACCCTGGGTCAACTCCTGGGGATTGCCACCAATGGGAAAGAAATCGAGACCGTGGCGGGTAATTAGCTCCCTAAAGGTTTCGTGGGTGGTCAGTTGTACCCGATGGCCTGCCTGCTGCAGCCCGACCCCTAGGGCCAGGTAAGGCTGCACGTCGCCCCGGGAGCCAATGGTGAGAATGTTGATTTTCATCGTGGTAGCCTCTCCTGATTGTCGGGCCTGTTCTTCATATTGTTTGCAAGCCTCCGCGTCTCATCGGCCACAGGACTGTCTTCACGGTAAGCGACCACCACGTCGCTTACCGCGACTGCGATCGCCTCTGGAGCATCCAGAGGAATGTAGTGTGATGCTCCTTCAATGACGCGCCAGTCTACATTTGTTGATAACGCTGTGAGTTCGGCCTGTAATCGAGGCCAGATATCTGACCACACGGCTCGTAACCTTGCTTTTGTGGCCGCATCGATCTGATAGGGCAGCTCTTCTAAAAATTAGCCTGCCGTGAGCACGACGGTGGGGCGATCGCCAAACGGCCCGGTGTGTTGTGCCTGAGCAAAAACGCTATCCTCTGCTGCGATGACGTCAGCAATGCCGGTCATGCTCTGCGGCAGGTGACTGCGAATGGCCTCACCAATTTCTGGGGAAAGACTATTCGGAGCGGCTGGAGATTCCAGGCGCAGAATGCCCAGTGCCGCGATCGCCCTGAGCAGCAGCGGCGACGGAAAGGCCATGACGTCCAAAACGTCTGCAGGAAAGCGTTGATTTTGCTCGGGATGAGACGAATCGACAAACACAAAGCCAGCGACTTCATCGCTGAAATGATCGGCAAAGACCCGAATCATGAGCCCACCGAGCGAGTGCCCTACCATCACATAGGGAGGCGACTCACCGGCAGCAGCCAATAGAGCGTGCAGGTCTTTTGCAATGTGGTTGGCGTCTCTGGGGAGATCGCGCCGTTCGCTCCACATGATGCCAGCTTGGTCGTACGCGCACACACGACTCAAAGGTTCAATGGCTGGGCGCACCCTTTCCCAAGTCTGCGATCCGCCTTCGTTAATACCGGCCTCTAGGATTACCGTCGGACTCCCCTCCCCGCTGCAATCAAGGTGAGACCGCTTGCCGTTGACCTCGATCAGTTGACCCGGCGGCGGAAAGGCTTGAGCAACGCTGCGGCGAGACCCTTGCTCATAGACGAAGCCCGTCAGTAACGCTAAAAAGAGTATCGCAGCGGCAGCGATCGCTAGACGAGGTATCCACCTAAGCACGAGAGCCTCCCACCAGCGCATCTATCGCGAAGAATCTTGGGCATTGAGGCGAATTTGATTGCCAATCATATCGGTGTGATAAACCATCAAACGATTTTCACCGATGACCATCACTCGCCAGCCAAAAATCCTCACTTGTGGGCAGGCTTCCTCCGGTTTTGCGAGCTCTAAACAACCATTACTCCAGTCGCGGGGCTCGGCTCTCACAATCTCCAACTGCTCCTTCACGATTCCCGAGTCGGCTGCTGCTGCCGTGAGGACGCTATTGCTCAAAGATGGCGGCAGGTTATTTTCTAAGTAAGACTGGCGAACGTCCTCTCCCGTGGCATCCGTTCGATAAAACCAGCTCTGGTTGTGATAGACAACTTCGACTTGCCAGCCGTCTACTAATGCTTGCAGGCAGCTTTCGTAGGGTGACCCAATTCCGAGGCAACCGTCTGTCCAAGTTTCTTCGTTGACCCGCAGCCAGCTCAGCTCGGTTCGGGGCAGGCCGAGGTCTTGAGCAGCAGTGGTTAATACGCTGTTGCTGACGGATTCTGGCGGCAGGGGGACGCCTGCAGGAGTCCGGGAGTTGGCATTTCCGGGGTCTGCTGGCAGCACACATCCGGTCGCTAGACCTAGGACCAAAGCAGGGCCAGCAGACAGTTGAGAGAGCCTTTTGAGGTCGACTCGAAGGTGGAATGGTTGAGTCATTGCTTACGAATAATTAGTGAAAATTGGCGGCTGAGTGATATTTGGAGTCAAGAAAAATATCAGCGATCGCGATCGCCCGCCCTTTTGCCATGACGCCAGAAAATTTAGACAGTTCAGAAGGACATATTTTGACTGAACTCTAAACTGGTCATCGCAGTGCTTTATTAGCGGGTAAAGGATCTGCACTTAAATAACCCACCCAAGACACAAAGTAGCTGTAAGAATTTGGCACTGCCAAACCTCAACGACTGGGTCAGCTATTTTCCAAGCAACGCCCTAAGTAAGCATTTCCATGACGATCTCAGCTCTAGTTAAAGCATGTCATTGAATGTCGGTGTACGGCACCTGCTGTCAGGTTGCGATCGTCTCACCCAAATGGATGACTCCAAGTGACCTTAATTTAAGCAGATTCACGCGAAAGCCCGTATCGCCCAAGTCTGAGGAATGTTGAATCTCATTTCCCTACATTTGAGGAGCAGGGGCCAAAATCAGCTTCGACTGCGTAAATCCTGTTCAAGATAGAAAGCTCGAGTCCTGCTGATCGGCTCACCCAACTGGGTGACAGCTTCTCCCCGAGACGGATGTCCTGCTGTAGGTAGAGCAGAATGTCTGACCAGCATAAATTTGAGAATTGTTGGGGCGGAGCGCAGTGCTCCTGGGTGCCACACCTTGTTCCTCCGCTGCGCTGCTCCACTTTTTTCTATTAATTAATTGAGGCATCAGGCCATGAAAACAGCTGTGAATAAAAATCTGTTACTGCTGCAGCGTCTAGAAAAGTTAGTTCCCCACGATTTGGATAGTGCCCAAAACCTAATCGCCGATAATTTTATTTGGCACTACTTTAACCCTGCCCTGCCGGAAGTTGCCGGTGACTATATGGGACTCAGTGGTCTGCAGGAGTTCTTTCAAAAGCTAAGTGTCCTGACTCACGGGACCTTCAAAGTCGAAACCCACCAGGTCATTCCGGTGGGGGAAGAACTTGTAGTCGTTCATGCTAACCCCAGCATGACGTTTGCCGAACAATCGTTTGAGCTAGATGCGGTGGTCGTTTGGCGCATCGTGGGCGATCGCATCACTGAAGCTTGGGATATTCCTTCGATCTTCACGCTGAAAACATCTGGCTCCGTGGAACAAATGGAGGCCGCTTAGGAAACTGGCCATGGCTCATATCGGCATCATTTGTCCAACTTTAACGGGACACCTCAATCCCATGATTGCCATCGGGCGGGAACTGCAGCGGCGATCGCACCGCGTCACCATCATCGGCTTCATGGATGGCAAAACCAAAGTTGTGGCTGCCGGCTTGAATTTTCTGGCAATTGGCACCCGTCAGTTTCCTCTGGACTCGACCCGAGATTCGCTGAAAACCCTGGGTGAACTCAACGGCATTGCCGCACTAACGTACTCTCTGGGGTTGGTCGAGCAGGCCACTGCCATTCTGCTGGAGGAAAGCCCAGCGGCGATCGCCGCAGCGGATATTGAGTGTTTGCTGATTGACCAATCTCTCTATAGCGGTTCCACCATTGCCCAAGTGCTGGACCTGCCATTTATCACTGTGTGCTGCGCATTAATGTTCAATCCCGAGCCGGATGTGCCCCCGTTTTTCACCACGTGGGGTTACCATGCCGCGGGATGGGCCCGGCTGCGTAACCAAGTTGGCTATCAGCTTTTGGCCATTCTCGCTCGGGGCCAAATCCGCCAGATTACCCGCTATCGGCAGCAGCAGCAGTTACCGCCACTGGATTACAACCACGGTACCTATTCAAATCTGGCTCAAATTTGCCAACAGCCGGCGGCATTTGAGTTTCCCCGGCAGTCTCTGCCCGCCTGTTTTCACTTCGTCGGCCCCTGCATCGACGTAGACAGTCGCGAACCGGCGGCTTTTCCCTTTGCTCAGCTGACCAGAAGACCTCTCATCTATGCGTCATTGGGCACGCTGCAAAATCAATTGCTGTGGCTGTTTGGGGCGATCGCGATCGCCTGCCAAAACCTCGATGTGCAGCTCGTTATTGCCCTCGGTGGTGGCACCTCACCCAAGGCCCTGCCAAACTTACCGGGTTCGCCACTGGTTGTAGGCTACGCGCCCCAAGTGGAACTTTTACAGAAGGCCACCCTCACCATTACCCACGCCGGAATGAATACCGTGCTGGAATCGCTGAGCAATGGCGTGCCGATGGTGGCCATTCCCATTACGAACGATCAGCCCGGCGTCGCGGCTCGGATCGCCTGGACGGGAACCGGAGAATTCGTTACCCTACGCGGCTTGACTGTTCCCAAACTGCACCGCAAAATCCATCAGGTTTTAACTCAACCGTCGTATCGACGGAGTGCTCAGCGCCTACAAACAGCGATACAAGCCACTGGAGGCGCCCAGCAGGCCGCCAATATCATCGAGCAGGTGATATCGACGGGTAAACCTGTCCTCAACACCCAACATGTTCTTCAGTCATGCCCGCAGTCGTAGAACTTTCATAAAATTTTTAGTGATAAAAGCTTTCTGCTTTCTGATAAGTTTCTCAGGAATTTTCTGGAAAATTTTATCAACTATAGGATGTTGCTGGCACAGCATAGTGCACTGCAGGATGCTTCTTTTACTCTCACTTTTATATCTATACAAGAGAGCTTTTAATCCATGAATCGCAAAGTAAAAATCGCCCTCGATATTATTATCGGTTTTATAATTCCACTCCTGATTTTGAACAATCTCAGCGAGCTGTTGGGAACAGTATTCGCTTATGTTTTAGCGGCGCTGGTGCCCGTCGCTTGGGTTTTAATTGACTCATTTCTAATTACTCGAAGATTCAATTTTATTACCAGCTACGTGGGTGCTTTTGCGATCTCCCAGGGTTTACTTGCGTTTTGGTTTGTTGACGGTGTTCAACATGCGCTCAAAGACAGCGCGGGGTCTATCTTGACGATTTTAGTCTTTGGCATTTCCATCCTGATTCGTCGGCCCATCATGCACTACTTCCTCATGCAGGGTATGAATCCAGCATCGCCTCGTCAGGAAAAGTCATTGAAATCATTGCTGAATGAGCCTAAAGTCTATCGATCGCTGGTCAAAAGTACTCAGATTATCCTGCTAATTAACCTATTAGTTGGAATTACCAACTTTCATCTCAATTTTCAGATTGTAGTCGCCGATTTCGGCACAACTGCATTCAATCAACAGGTGGCCCAAGTCAACGCCATTACGCGAATTGCGTTTACCCTTACTGAATTTTTAGGCGCTGGAATTGCCGCTTTACTCATCCGTCGAGCGATGTTTTATTACCTACCTGGAGAGCTAGAAAAAGAGCAAGATGAGAGCGATTTTTGGGATCTTCTACAGCTTCGCGATCGCCAAAAAATAGCCATAGATTCATAACATTTTAAGATTGGCGCAAATCTCATCAACACATTTCTAATTGATCAATGTTTCATAAACGCCTGCTCAGTTCACCAAAGCTGGCGATCGCCCTGCTAATTCTCATCAGCAACGGATTGCCGGTCATCACTGCTAGCGCTGCCCTGAGTTCGCCGCAATCTACCGATACTGAGCCTTTATTCACTCTAACTAAACCACTTCAGGAGCCCATCAAGATGTCCCCTTCCACCCCCTCAGCGATCGCTCAAAATCCTGCTCTGACCGCCGAAATGGATGACTATTTGCAGGCCCACTACGAGACCGGGCGCTTTATGGGGGCGGCAATTGTCGTGCGTGGCGAAGAGACCATTTTTGCCGCAGGCTATGGCATGGCCAGCCTGGAGCATCAGGTGCCCAATGCGCACTCGACTAAGTTTCGGATTGGCTCGATTACGAAGCAGTTTACCGCTACGGCTATCCTGCAGTTGCAAGATCGAGGCTTACTCAGCGTGCAGGCTCCCGTCGCCACCTACCTGCCCGACTATCCCAATGGCGAGCGCCTCACTCTCCATCAC
>JBCCJU010000123.1:0-17403 GCA_039027715.1 Cyanobacteria bacterium P01_C01_bin.120 | reverse complement strand
CGGATTTAAATCCCATTGAGCATCAATGGTTTGTTTTGAAAAACCGCATGCGAAAACAGATTCAGTCTGGCCAACCCTTTCGGCAAGTCGTTGACCAAGCTTTCATTGACTGACCGGATCTATCCACGGATTGCTATATCTCCAGCGCCGCCACATCCTGCTTATCGCTTTTGGGGCAGACGACCCTGGGCTTAGCCCCGAAACGATAGTAGACCCACTTGTGAACCGTTTTGTAGGGGGCCACGATCCCTAGATATATCGTTAGCCAGGTCTGAATAGCCGCATAACTTTCAATATCTTTGAACTGCTCTAACTGCTTTCTCTAGGCTGTTTCCGCCCATGCGGGCAGGGTGGATTTGTCGCCGGTCCGAGGGACATGCGTGAGCAATTGCGCTTGGCCGGCGTCACGATTGGCGCTTGGCCCATTTCTGCACCGTCACTCGATGTCGGCCCAACCAAGCTGCTGCTGCTGCTTGCATTGTTTTCGCTCGTCCGCTTTTTTGGCGAAAGACTTTTGGCGGCTGGCAAGACCAAAATGCAAGTCATTGGCGCTTTGATGTACAAGCTTATTCGCGTCATCTACGGCATCCTCGAGTCGAGGCAAACCTTTGACCCGGATAAATTGCTGTCATGCAGCACTTGACACACCAAAATCAACACAGTACCTAGGGACTGAATGCCCTCAATCACCCGATTTGGCCACTGTCATGCTTGACTTTTAAGATAATCGCTAATATCTATAAATCTTCTGGATGACACACAGCCAATACAGTAGGTTACTGAGCGTTAATCGGTGATGCGTCCTGAGAGGGGAGAGCTGGCGCTGGCATAGGCTTTCACGGGAATGCGCCCGGAGTCGTAGGCCATGCGTCCGGCCACAGTGGCAAGGCCCATCGCCTGCCCCATCAGGATCGGATTTTGGGCTTTAGCGATCGCTGTATTGATCAATAGCGCATCCGCACCCATCTCCATCGCCGTTGCCGCTTCGCTGGGTGTCCCAATCCCCGCATCCACGACCACGGGAATGTTGGCGTTTTCGATAATGATCTCGATGTTGGCAGCATTGCGGATGCCCTGACCCGAGCCAATCGGCGAGCCCAGCGGCATGACGGTGGCGCAGCCGACTTCCTCCAAGCGCTTTGCTAGCAAGGGATCGGCGTTGATGTAAGGTAGCACCGCAAAGCCTTCTTTAGCGAGCTGTTCAGCGGCTTCCAGCGTCCCAATGGGGTCAGGCAGCAGGTACTTTGCGTCGGGAATCACTTCCAGCTTCACGAAGTTGTTGTCTTCTTGGCCCAGCAGCTTCGCCATTTCTCGACCGAGGCGAGCCACTCGCACGGCTTCTTCGGCAGTTCTGCAACCAGCGGTGTTGGGCAGCATCCAAATCTTTGACCAGTCAAGGGCTTCGGCCAAGCCTTCGTGCCCCGGGGCGTTAGTCTGCACACGGCGCACGGCGACAGTGACGATTTCGCTACCGCTGGCGGCGATCGCCTGACGCATCACCTCAAAGTCGTCGTACTTGCCCGTGCCCGTCATCAAGCGGGACTTGAACTGGCGTCCGGCGATGGTCAGCGGCGTGTCGGGAGCGGTAGTCGAAATGGGGTTGGGGGCGATCGGGGTAGCCAAAGTCATGGATTGCAGCGGTTGAGGAATGGGCAAGGCAGGCGTTGGACGCTCGAATCGCTGGTAGGTGAACGGCGATAGCAGCGGCGACTCGCGACCCAAAATGTAGTCTGACACAATTTCTGCAGTGATCGGCATCAGCACAATGCCGTTGCGGTGGTGCCCCGTCGCCAGGGTCAGGTTTTGACAAACACTCGGCCCCAGAATCGGTGCTTCATCCGGCGTGGCGGGCCGAAAGCCCCACCAGGTTTCCTGCACGGGAAAGTCTGCGATCGCGGGATACAAATCCACCGCTTTTTGGCATAGGTGGGCCAGGCCGCCAGCCGTGATGCCAGGAGTGAAGCCGACAGCCTCGCAGGTAGCTCCGAGCACGATGCGGCCATTACGGCGGGGCACAATGTAAATCTTGTCTTCGCCAAAGAGCACTCGCTGCAACGGTTGCGGCTGCGGAAAGTGGGTCGGCACCTGCACCGCTGCCATTTGGCCCTTCAGGGGCGTCACGGGTATCGGCAACAGTTCGTTGGCCCAAGCGCCGGTCGCCAGCACGTAATGTCCCGCTCGGAAGTAGCCCGCCGTCGTCTGTACCTGCTGCACCTGGCCGCCCTGCTGCACCAAGCCTTGCACGGCCACGCCTTCCTGAATTTCCACCCCAGCATCACGAGCGGCGGTGAGCAAAGCCTGAGAGAGCGATCGCGGCTCTACCTGTCCTTCTTCGGCATACCACCAAGCTCCCGCTAGCTCGGGATGCAGTCCCGCCTGGTACTGCGCCAACTGCGCTGCGTCAATCCACCGACCGGCGACGTCGGGGCGATCGCTCACGTCTGCTGGATACTCCAGACGCGGCGCGAGAATGCCGCTGGGCCAATAGCCGACGGACTGCCCCGTTAAGGTTTCCAGCTTTTGCACCCAGTCGGGATAGCGCTGTAGGCTTTGGCGACAAAGATCCAACAGCGGACCGGGAGGCAATTCTTCCGCACCAGGCGCCAGCATCCCCGCTGCTACCTGACTCGCCCCCTCCGCAAAGTCGCGGCTGAGCACCGTCACCGACAGCGCCGCCTGCCGCAATTTGAGGGCGATCGCCAGCCCAATCACGCCGCCCCCCACAATCAGGACATCAGGAGTCCCAGCCATGCCCGCTCACTCGCCTCAACGTCAGTCAGTCATATCTTTTCGATCCTAAACGAATCAAAGACATCAACGCAGCCTATTGGTATGACTTTCCGGATATCTCGTTATTCGGTTCAGCATGATCTTTTCTCTAGATTGACGGCTTTGGACGATCGCTCCATGCTGTAAGCAGCCCCCTGAATCATCGCTGGAGTGTTGCCATGCCCCCCGCTGCCCTGCCCTGGATTGTCGCGATCGCGCTGAATACCGTGCTGCTGGTGATCGCTTGGTTTTTGCCCAAAAAGCTGCTAACGCCCGCAGGCTATCTGCACGCCTGGGTGCTGGGGGTGTTGGTGTGGGGCTGCTTCGGTTGGCAGGGCTATGTTGTGGTGATGGTCTATTTCCTCGTCGGCTCAGCCGTGACCCGCATCGGCATGGCGGAAAAAGAAGCCGCTGGCATTGCGGAAAAACGTTCCGGCATTCGTGGCCCCGAAAACGTTTGGGGGTCGGCGCTGACGGCAACGGTTTGTGCGCTGGGGGCGTTGCTGGCGGGCAGTAGCTTGGTCTCTAGCGTCTCGGGGGAATGGGTGGGGCTGTTCGCTCTAGGCTACGTCGCCAGCTTTGCCACCAAACTGTCCGACACCACCGCCAGCGAGGTTGGCAAGGCATATGGCAAACGCACTTTTTTGATTACCACCCTGCAGCCAGTTCCGGCGGGCACTGAAGGCGCGGTGAGCTTAGAGGGCACGCTGGCGGGCGTGGTCGGGTCGACGTTGATTGCGATCATCGGCTGGGCTGTGGGTCTGGTTTCCCTTGTAGGAATTGGACTTTGCTTGATTGCCGCCTTCATTGCCACCAACTTGGAGAGCGTTATTGGCGCGACCGTACAGGAAAAGTTTCCCTGGCTCACTAATGAGCTGGTGAATATTGTGAATACGACGATTGGGGCGATCGCCGCGATTTTGCTCGCCTTGATGTTTTCTGTCGGCGTTTTCTCATAACAAATGTTTTTGTCGCTTCGTCCAGTGATTATAAAAATTCTTTTTAATGTGGATTTTCGCTAATTTTCACTGCGGCCATACAGCAAAGGGAATAGGGAGACGAACGCTTTTCTCGACAACAGCCCATGTAGTGCACGCCATAATCAGTAATGTTGTGTTCTTTGAATGTCTATGGCTCAGCCACTGCTAGATTCTGAATCAACAGATGCCCCTTCACTGTTGATGAGCTAGACATCCGCCACCTTATCATTGCAGACGATATACGCCTGTGGATAATTTTCAGTCGGCGCAGCAGCAGCGTCTGCTGGTCGATGCTCTGCGCAGCAACGACATTCTGCCGTTACCGTTTTTGCCAAAGCCAAGGTTGGGCTGTTCTACAAGCTAAACGGCGATCCGATTCCGATGGTGGATTCGAAATCGTTTTCGTATTCATACCAATACTCTCAGCTTTAACCTCTGCAGCCATAGAAAAGAGAACCGGCAAACTTTCTAGCACGATCGCCTAGCACCGTTTTCAGCCATTCATTAGCTGCTTGCATTTCCCAAGGGAAAAGCGCCCCTTATCGACAACGCTCTATATGGCTCTATTGAGAAATCTTCCTAACAATAAGAAGTGTAAAGCAGAGGCAGCTTTACATAGATCTTGCTGAAATACTTGAAAATCCTTTACTCAAGGGAATATATTTTGCATCGATCGAATCGCTTAAAGAAAGTAAATATAGCTTGACGATTACCCTTGTTGACATCTACTCTCATCTAGAGGAAGCTATTAGAACTGCAAAATTCGCAACTAGTTACTGTCGCAACTGACAGTTAGGAAAGCTGAAAAATCGCAGTTTTTCTGGCGATGCTGAGCAAGCATTGTTCTATTTGGAGGAAGAGTTAATGGCTGGTCAAACGGGCGAACGTCCTTTGGGCGATATCGTGACGGATCCGCAGTTTTGGCTGTTGCATATCGTAAATTTTCCGGCGGTATTTATTTCAGGTTGGTTATTTGTGAGTACTGGTTTGGCCTACGACGCCTTTGGTACGCCTCGACCTGACGAATACTATCCATCTGGTCGAATTCAAATTCCCATCGTTTCTGATCGAATGGAGGCCAGGCAGGAAATTGAAGAATTTTTGCAGCAGCAGCCTGCTCGCAGAGCACCATCGCTTAAATAACCGATTTGGAGACATTTATTAGATGACAAGCAAAATAACTGAACAACCTAATCAGTCAGGAATCGAGTATCCAATTTACACGGTTAGATGGCTAGCTATTCATACTTTGGGCGTGCCCTCCGTATGGTTTTTGGGCGCGATCGCAGCCATGCAGTTTACCGCCAGAGAAGGACAATCAGCCTTTCAGATTGAGTTATTCGGATTCGATTCTCGCCTGACGTTAGTGGTCTTGCCGCTATTATTGTCCATACTTTGGAATGCGATTAACTTTGGTAAGCCTACAATTCAAGAGCTGCGAAAAGGTCTAGGGATATAAGGTATAACCAAGTTCTTCTTGACACCATCAGTGTGCATGGTTTCTTGAGAAAAGCATAGATTTGAACGCTGAAGCAAGGGATTTAGTGTTCAAATCTGGTTGTCAAGAAGCGATATTGTAGCTTTTGGCTTATACATTTAGCTCCAGGGTGTATTGGTCAGTAATTCATGGAGCCATATCGACAGGAGCGACTAAGTTTTCAACCTAAGGTTTGGTTTTCCGGTTTCACCACGATTTATAATTATGAGCTCAGATCTAGCAGCGAAACTTCGAGAGGGCACTAAAAAAGCTCACACGATGGCAGAGAATGTGGGATTCGTTAAATGTTTTCTAAAAGGGGTAATTGACAAGGAATCTTATCGGAAACTAGTTACTAGCTTCTATTTTATATATTCCGAAATAGAAAGTCAGATGCAGAAGCACGAAGCGCATCTGATTTTGAGCAAAATCTACTTTCCTCTGCTAAATCGTCAGAGCAGTTTGGAAAAAGACCTCTGTTTTTATTACGGTGACAATTGGCAGAATCAATTAACAATTTCGCCAGCGACACAATCTTATCTACAGCGCATTCAGGATGTTGCAAAAACAGAGCCAGAGTTACTAATTTCTCACGCTTATACGCGATACATGGGGGACTTGTCGGGTGGACAAATTCTCAAAAATATTGCTCAGCGAGCCATGGGTTTAGAAAATGGGCAGGGGACAGCTTTTTATGAATTTGCTGACATTGCTGACGAAAAGGAGTTTAAGAAACTTTATCGTCAGAGATTAAATGAGCTACCTCTAGATGACGAAGCTGTCAAACGTATTGTTGATGAAGCAAACGCTGCTTTTGGTATGAACATGCAGCTGTTTCAAGAACTCGAAGGAAGCTTCATCAAAGCCATTGGCCAAGTCTTGTACAACACGCTGACTCGTCGCCGAACTCGCGGCAGCACAGCAGTTGCGCTTACTGACTAAGGGTCAATGAAAAGGTTGATTGGAGCTGATAAAAATCATGTTTAGTCGTTTTTTTAGAGCATTTACCGCCGTTGCGATCGCTGGTTTGCTCACAATGACGATAACTCTTGCCCCCGCCCTAGCCATGACTTTGTCTTTCAAGACAGAGGGCGTACCGAAGCGGGATGGTCTACTGCAAGGAAAAGTCGTTCTTAGTCAAGACGCACTGCAAGACGCAATTAAGCGCACATCGGCGGGTCGAAGTACTGCCAAACCCGTGCCATTAAGTGAGATTGAAGGAGCTGAATTTACGCTGAAGTATGTTTCTCCTTACTCAGGAGTTGAGCATAGTGAAAAAACCCTCTGTGGCAAAGCCATTTATGACATTAATGGCTTTGAAGAGGTGGGATTAGCAGGCGGTACAGAACCGGTGCTGATTATTTCACCAGGCGGCGTGCCTGAATCAGTAGATTTTAGTTCCTGCATTGGTGAACCAGGCGATGCTGAATCCTCTATTTCCGAGCAAGATTCGCGAATCGTTTTTAGTAGTCTTGATTCACTCTTTGGCAAACTAAGCGTGTTCGATAGAGACATTATGGGCAATGAACTATATCGCAAGATTCAGCCCATCAAGTTCACTCTCAAACAAGATTAATTAGGTTTTTGCTGTCAGGGGCATTTGTTGGTTTTGCAAGGCTTTTCCCAGTAGCTTTTTCCATTACACAATGAAATTCAAAGCGTTTTTTCACAGTGTTTTCTACTGGTTTACGTAGGTTCCTCAGATTTTCTAGCTCAATTTATTTTGAGAAAATCTCCTATGAAGCTCATTTCTAAGCTGTGCCTTGTATTTACTGTAGTAGGACTATGGTTGCTGCTGCTGCCACAGTCAATTCAGGCAGTGGGATTTCCGCAATCGCATAAATTGGCAGTATCATCACAGTTTGTTGCGAGTGATGCTGCCAAAAATTCTCCTATATTTTCTAAAATTTTATCGACTAATAGTGCTGATATTTCGTCAACTCAAGATTATTTCAGCCATTCAGATTCCTTAAGATCATCTGAAACGGATGGCATTTATTCGGACACAAATGCCATTTATCGGGTAGTGATGGCAAATCCACTTAATTCCAGTGCTTGGAACAATTTGGGATATCAGCTATTCAGTCTTAGCCACTATATAGAGGCGTTAGCGGCCTACAATCACGCCTTGCTGATTGACCCAGACTATTCCTTAAGTCTGGCTAATCGATGCGCCGTATTAAGCAAAATGGGCGAATATGTCCAGGCTCTGGAATCCTGTCAGCGAGCGATCGCCAAAGACCATCGCTGGGGAAATCAAGGTCCAGCTTTAGCCTGGGATAACCAAGGCGATGTTTTATTTAATTTACAGCTTTATCAGGAAGCATTGAAGTCTTTTGAGCAGGCGATCGCGCTTAATCCTGACGATCTAAATGCCCAGCGCAATTGGCTGATTGTTCAGCATCAGCTAAGTGAAATTTCCAAAGAAACTGCTTTAGAACAGACACAAGGAGATAATGATGCCTAACTTTTTAGACTTGATTGATTTACGCTTGTTGCTCGTGTTGTCTCCGGTGACCACTGCGGTCGCTTGGACGATGCTAATTAATACCTTTATCCCGAAAAATCCCTGGCGGCTCTAGACTCACTTTTCTGAAACTAACGGATTTATTTCTGCCCCTTAGATTGGCCAGATAACCAGCTGCTACAAATGTTTTAAGGTGCTGAGCTGCTGGCGATCGCCAATAGTAATAATGCCGCCGCGTCGATAGGTCACTACGGGAGACAGCTGCTTGAATAAGCGCACGCATTCCTCGTAGGTAATGCCAATACTGCGGGCAATTTGATAGTAGGTCAGGCGGGCTTTTAGCTGCTCGCCACCTGCAACTGGCTCACAGCCGACCTGATTCACCATATATTCCAAGTAATTGACTAAGCGCACAAGTGCCCGCTCTGAGACCAACCCGTGCACTCGATTATGGAGCTGCTGCAGCCGTTGATTGAGCACCCCCAACAGATGCAGCGCTAATTCGGGGGACTGAGAGATGCCCTCTAGCAGGGCTTGTTTCTCTATTGTTAGGACAGCAGCAGATTCAATCGCAGTAGCCGTGGCGGGCGCTTTGCCATCGCCAAAGAGAGCTGGAGCGGCAAAGATTTCACCCGCAGGCAAGATGCGTAGAATCGTTTCTTTACCGGAGGCAGCAATTTTGCCAATGTGCAGCCGTCCCGATAGCAGCACATGTAAACAAGTCGGCAGCTCATCGCCTTCACAAAACACCACCTCATTTAGGGCATACGGCGTCAACCGACTGTGCTGGGCCAGCTGGGCCAATAACGTTGGCGACAAGTCAGCAAACAATGCTACGGCTTGGAGTTGGACAACACTGATTGATTGGGTCATGGTTCATGACAATTTTTGCTTGAGATTTTCGCTGTCGGATTCGAGCATTCTGAGCTCACAAGCGCGTTCACTTTTCATCTCTGTCGCTGCGGAAAAGTCAAGCTGTATTCAACTGAAAGCTAGTTCGATTTATGAGCTACCTCGTGGAGTGAATTTGGCGCACCTATCAAACTCAAGCCCATGCTTCAGGTTAAGCCCATGACTCAAATCAATCTTAAAACGGCACCAGGGAATCAAGTACTGGCAGCCGCCGGCAAACAAGCCCTACGTCCAGGCGGCTACACAGCCACCGAACAGCTCTTCGCTTGGGCCGACTTTCAGCCCGGCGAAACGGTTCTAGAACTAGCCGCTAGTTTTGGATACAGCGCGATCGCCCTACGCCAAATCCCTAAATTTGCCGAGGGGGAACAGGTGATGGCGATCGTACAAGCTTATATACGCTGGCGCTATGGCCGTGCGACCACCGATCCCAAGCGCTGCGACGACAGCTTCAAGTCTTGAAAAAGTCCTGAGCAACTACCTGCATCGCAGACATCGTTCACAGGTAATGCAGTGCTGAGAACCGCCCCCATCATGAATCGTGTCAGGTCTCCACTTTGGGCCGAAACGCTCTAGGTGCCGTGATTGTTTGGCGATTGCACCCTGATGCTAAAAACGATTCATCCTCACAGCTTCAGGACTACCCTTATATTCTATCGCCAGAGCTAACTCGCTTTTAACCATCAATCATCCGTGAGGGTAATGTGGTTTGCTTTTGCATCTCAGGTAATATGGCCTTATCCGACAGCAGGTTGCAGAACGCTGTGATGAAATTAGCGCTGACGTTTGATGAGATTCCCAGCAATCTCGCTCCGGCCGTGGTGGATATCTCGATTGAAGATCAGAGTGAAGCCGATAGGCCCGCTCCTCGGTTATTTTCTACGCAGCTTCAGTCAGTCATTATCCAACCCAGTCAGTCCACTGTTTTGAAGGTTGACTTAGAGCCATTTTCTGAAAGGACAGACCAGCTTTCAATAATCGTTCGTGTTAAGAGCCAGACTTCAAATGGTTCACCTGTTGAATATCTAAACACTACAACAACAGCATTGCCAAAATCCATAGACAGCCCAGTATCGGTAGCTTTATCGCGAATTAAATAAACCAGTTTCATTTATATAAATTCATATTTTGAGATTTTTTCCTCAAAGCAAGTTCCACAGTTTGTAGTGAACAGGGAATCACGTTTCTACTTTTACAGGGAATCACGTTTCTACCTTTAGGGATCGGCTCGAAAATAAAACCCTATAAATCAGAGTTTCGGCTTTGCTCAGCCTTCAAATTTAGAAGATGAGTGATGTCGAAATTGAGTTGATTAAGGACATTATTCAGCCATAAATTCCTAAAACTTTAAAAACTATCCCAGCAGGAAAAATCCTATGGTCCATACCTTTCAAGCCCCCACCACATTTGCCCTGGATAATCAGAACCACATGGCCTCCAGTCCCAAAACTGGCCAGGGATATCTGAGTGGTCCTGGCCTCCATGAGTATCCTGTAACCTATGCCGTTGTGGATGGCATTGCGCTCCATGCAGGTTGTATTGACTTGGGTCCGGCGGAAGAGGTTGAGGCAGAAGCTGTCCGTATCCGCGAATTACACCAAAAGCGCCAAGCTGATCTAATATCTCAGGCTTTGCCGATAACCACGGCGGTAGAAGATATTCAGCGAGGCATCGGGTTGCCGACCAACTCTTCTTACCTCTGGACCAATGGCGTCGTTCCTTACACCATCGCCAGCAGCGTACCAAATCAAAGCCGAGTCGACGATGCAATTAAGCATATTCAGGAAAAGACCGCCATTCGGTTTGTTCGGCGTACTAATAGCAATGCATCGCGCTATCGCAACTATATTGAAATCATTAGCAATGGCGATAAAGGCTGGAGCTCTTCCAGCATTGGTATGCGCGGCGGACGACAATATGTGCGCTTTTCAGATCGCCATTCTTGGCAGATTTTAGTCCACGAATTTCTCCATGCGCTAGGAATTTATCACGAACAATCGCGCTCTGACCGTGATGATTACGTGCAGATTCAGTGGAGCAATATTCAAGACGATGCGGTTGGAAATTTCCAAAAAAAATCCAGTGCAGTTGATTATTTTGACTACGATTACGAGTCGATTATGCACTACCCAGGTACAAGCTTTGCGAAAGATTTTTCCAAGCCGACAATTGTGCCCCTCAAGTCTGGAGTCTCCATTGGTCAGCGAGAAGGAATGTCCTTCGGCGATCGCCAAACCGTTGCCAAAATGTATGAACGGTTTTTCCAAAAGGGATATACCGGAGTATGGCGGGCGGGCAGCGGTCGCTATGGCCTCTGGGCCAATGACGACTGGTCTGGCTTTAAAGAGAAGTGGCAGGATTGGAGCCGTGATGGCTTGCGGCTTCAAGATATTCACGTTCGTCGGGTAGGCAACACAACCCGATATTCAGGAATATTTTTACCAGGGTCTGGACGCTATGGTCTCTGGACCAATGTGACCTGGTCATCTTTCGTTGACAAGTGGCGAGACTGGAGCGGACAGGGTCTGCGGTTGGTAGATTTGGAAGTCCATCGCGTCGGCAATCAAAGTCGCTATTCGGGGGTCTTCTTGCCAGGGTCTGGACGCTATGGCCTCTGGGCCAACGTGACCTGGCCCTCCTTCAAAGCCAAGTGGCAGGAATGGAGCGAAGAAGGACTGCGATTGGTCGACCTGCATGTGCATCGAGTGAACGGTGAGAACCTCTACTCAGGAGTCTTTTTACCAAAGCCAGGAGGCTATGCTCTGTGGGTAAATGCCTCTTGGTCAAGCTTTGTAGCCAAATGGCAGGAATGGAGTAAGCGCGGGTATCGGTTGATCGATATCAATGTTCACAAAGTGGGCTCATCCAACCGCTATTCAGGAGTGTTTCTCACCGGCAGCGATGGCTACGCTTTGTTGGCTAACGTGACCTTCGAAGGTCTGAAGGCCAAATGGGAAGAGCTAGCGGCAAAAGGGTTACGCTTGATCGATCTGGAAATGATTGAATCTGGCGATCAAGCCGCCGATTTTGCCGATGCCAGTTTTGACGGTGAAAGAGATGAGCCGATTCTGATGGAGCCATTCGGCGGCATTTTTGGTGATGAGATGCAGAACAAAATGCCGGCAATTCCGGACCCTGAAGATGGTGGCGGCGGCATGGAAACTGGCCATAGTGGCAGTCCAACGGCTGCTCGAAACATGGAGTTTCACGGAGAATTAGTGTCTCCTATCTCAAACAGTGCACTGATGGCGGAAGAGTCCGAGGAAGGCCAAGGTGGAATCGTCTTCGATGACGCATCAGAGGATTTTGCTTCTGATAGCGACAGCGATGGCGATGGTGGCTTGGTAGCTGCAGAGTAGGTAATCTCCATCTGCAACTGGGCAAGTGCTTGGCTCAGCAACGCCAAGCACCTGCCCAGTCATCGAATTTTAGTCTTTTAGCCGGACGAACTTTTGATTGATACGCTTTGACTATATATATGAAGCTAAGCCACTGGTCGGACCAAGGGCGAAATCCGACGTTCCAGAACGTGAGCAAGAGGCTCACGCTTTCTCCTTTTTCAGGCTCTGGGGCTGATGGCGAACAACTAAGAACACTAACTTAATTCAAAATTCAAAATCGGTATTAGCCGGTTCTAGTCGACGCAAGCTAAAGTGGTACTGAGTATGGGTTAGATTCATGCTGAACTTTTAGCCAGGCTTCCTAGTGGCGCATTTAACTGAAGTTTATCGGCTGGGCTGAGGCCACAAGCTTTCATGCCTTCCTGCGAAACTACTGAATTTTACTTGAGGCTGCTTGACCCAGACGAATGCTGATTTTGGTATCGATAAAGTATGGGATTGCTGAGCGATCGCCTGCTATTTTTCTCTGTGCTTTGTACACTAGGAGCGCAAGTTAGCTGGATAATTTGCCAGTGAGTAATTTGTTTGCTGATATCTGGAGCCAACTTTGATGGAGAGCCCGACAGTTGCCAAGCCCATTCATTCCCTTGAGGAAGCGTATGAGCGATGTCAAGCTCTAAAAATGCGCCTGAGCCGCCAGCGTCGCTACATCTTAGAGTTGTTGTGGGAAGCGAAGGAGCATCTATCAGCTCGCGAAATCTACGATCGCCTCAACCAGCAGGGTTGTGAAATTGGCCACACCTCGGTTTATCAAAACCTGGAGGCCCTTTCTGATAAAAATATTATCGAGTGCGTTGAGCGCTCGGATGCCCGCCTATACGGACACATTAACGACACCCACAGCCACGTCAATTGCTTGGACACGGAGCAAATTATTGATGTCCGCATAGAGTTGCCAGCAGATTTGATTCGCCAGGTAGAAGAACAAACTGGCACTAAAATCACTGAGTATCGCGTCGACTTCTTTGGATTTCGACAGTCATAGGAGTTGTGAGGCAGCTCATCAGGCAACCATCACAGCTTGGTGAATGCGCCTTAAATAAGCTGGCATCAGTTTGGCAGGCCGCAAGATCTGGTTTGCTGGTTGGGGAAATCATCGGCTATTTGGTCCCGAAACCAATTGCCTCCAGTACAAAACTCTTATCATCAAATGACGACAGCCCCGAGCCTCTTTAAGGTTGTCCAATAACTATTTACCGAAAACTTCTTTGGTAAATAAGACAAAGACTGCGCCAAACGCCACAGCAGCAATAACGAATTCCATCAGTAAGACTCCCTGTAGATAGCACCGGAATGTCTGCCTCGCGTTTCACTTTCTCTGACGCGCCGACAGTTGAACATTTTCAAAGTACCCAATCTCAGCAATGAAGTTAAGAAGGTAGTTGCCCTCTTGTCAGATGTTTAAATTTGCTCTACTGATAGTTAGGATTGAGCTGCATTCAGTGACGATAAATTGTGGTGGAGACGCAGGTCAGCGTTGCCAAGAAGTTGACCCACAAAATCATCGATCGGGCAGTAATCCTTTGGGTGGATTGATTTCCACATAGCCGGCCTCTAGGTCTACTGTCGGCACAATTTCATGGACAAACGGTATCAGCAAAGGCGGTTCAGCCTGAGACGAGCGAGCTTTGGCCGATGATGCCTCGACAGATGTATCGGTAGGCGCTTCTGGCCTAAGCTGAATGGCCAGGAGGTCATTACCGGCAGCGTAGATGTCAATAACGACGCCGATATCAGCGCCGGTAGACTGTAATCGTACAGTCAAGCCGATTAAATCAGCGACGTGGAATTCGCCCGACTCCAGGGCTAAGCGATCGTCGGCAGAAATCATCAAGCGAGCATCCCGCAAAGCCTCCACCTGGTCACGGTAGTTCACCCCCGCCAGCTTAATGACATACAGTCCCTTGCCGGCCAGAAATCGGCCAGCGATCAACTGCACCTTTTCCAGTTCTGAGCTTTTCGGCTTGAGTAACCAGCGATCGCCCGGCTCCAGAAAGCGTTCTGGAAAGTCCGTGTCTGGATACACGCGCATCTCGCCGTGCAAACCTTGAGGAGCCACGATGCGGCCAATCTCAATCCAGTCGTCAGAAGTCCCAGAGATATTCATTGGCAACTGCTATCGCAAAAGGCAGAGGGAAAAAGACAGAAGGCAGAATTAAAAACCTTACCGAACGCGGGTTTCAGCAACTTTAAATGGGCTAATCAAACTACGGATGGTTATAGGAGCCAACGACAGCCGGAACTGACGCCGGCGTCGGCTGCTGATAGAGGGCCGTCACCACCGTGGCCAGGTGTTGAATTGCCTGGGCAATTTCGCTATCGGTGGCCGTCAAGCTAATGCGAATGCACTGATGGACATGGGACCAATCGGTAGGCAAACCGGGGAAAAACGGATTTCCGGGCACTACAATAACGCCGTACTGCTTCAGCTGTTGATATAGCTCGCGGTCAGTGACCGGCAGCTGATCAAACCACAGCCAGGCAAAGATGGCTCCTTCACCACGATGCAGATACCAAGGAACTGCTGTTGGCATGTAGCGATCAAGGCTCTCGGCCAGGACCGCAAACCGGCTGCGGTAGTAAGGGCGAATTACGGTTTCAGCCAGGGTGGCTAAGGCGCCGGAAGCAATTGCGCGGGCGGCGATCGCCTGTCCATAGCGAGAGGAATGGATACATAGATTAGTTTGAAACGACTGTAGGGTTTGAATAATGGAGGCATCCCCCAGAGCAATCCCAATCCGTTCGCCCGGCAGCCCCGCTTTGGACAAACTGATGCAGTGCACCACATTTTCCTGGAAAATCGGCGTCATTTCTGTGAAGTTGAGTGCCGGATAGGGGGGCGCATAGGCCGAGTCGATAAACACCGGCACATTCTGCACTGCGGCTAAATTAGCGATACGGCTAACTTCTTCATTGGAGAGCACGTTGCCAGTGGGATTACAGGGGCGAGAAAACAGAATAAACCCGGTGCGATCGTTGATTTCTAGTTGACTGAAATCGGGATGATATTTGAAGGCGTGGTTCGCTTCATCCACGCTTAAAGTCGGTCGATATGCTTTCAACGCTTCGGGAAATAGGGAAACGCCTCCGTAGCCGGTGTAATCGGGACTGAGGGGCAGAACAATTTCGCGTAATTGTCCGTCTTGGGTGTAACCGCCGAAGGCATTAGCCGCAAAGAAGTAGAGAGATTGGCTGCCGGGCGTAATTAAGATATTGCGTTCGGTGAGCGATAGGCCGTAGCGCTGATTAAAATCGGTCAAAACCGCTTCAACAAAAGGCTCATAGCCCTGACTGGAGCCATAGCGACAAACCACTTCACCATATTCTGGACCGTTGAGTAAGTCGGCGGTGCAGTCACGCCAAAGCTGTTCGATCGCCGGCAAAATAACAGGATTACCCGCACTCAAATTGATAAATGACTTGCCCTGGCCAGACTGCAATGTCTCAATAATGTCTTTCATGATGGCTCTGACGCCCGTCAAATGGGACATTTGGTTACCAAACTGAGTCAAAGCAGGATTCATAAGTCAGTCATTGGAAAAAATCAGCAGGGATCGGTTTCAGCGATTAAAACTGTTGAGCTTTGTCAGAATAGCATTCTCGCCTAGCCCCAGCCACAATACCAAGCGGTCACCATCACTGCGCCGTTGCTGGCCTTGAATTTTTCGCCTGCCGCTTTCAATCATTCATGCTGTTGACGCCGCTAATCAGCATCCAAAGACCACCCAGCAAAATAGCGATCGCCACCATTCCTAGCAGCCAATCTAAGTTGGGCATTGTTTCCATAACCGCTCCGAATTTGATTGATCGACAGTTCCTCAGAGAAAGCCAAAAATTGCAGACTGTGATATCTCATTTGGAAAAAAGGCAAAGCGGTCTTTACCAAAGGCCTCGAACAGGCTCGGGTTCGGGCTCGGGTTCAGGCTCTGGCTCTGGTTCTGGTTCGGGCTCTACGGGGAGCTCGGCGTCAGTGTTAGGGGCCGCCGCAACAAACTTCATGGTGCCAACATCGGCGGGCAGATCCATAAACAGCGCCCCGTCTTGAAAGAAATAAATAGCCGCATCGTCTAATCCTCGGCGAAATTCATCGTCAATGGAGTCCGGACCGCAGGCTGCCAGAGTGAAGGCTTGCAACGTAATAAAATCAGCACTGTCAGGATCATAAATGCCGTTGCCGACATTGCAGTCAGCCTTAACGCCAAGAGAGCCGTCGTCAAAAAACTGGATTGTATAGTTCTCAGGAGCATCCGGCACGGCCATCGTGTCGTTGTTGTAGAGAATTTCTTCAAGCTGCCAGATGGTGCCGGTAAGCGATGGGTCTTGGGCGATCGCAGCACGTATACCAGCAGTACTGCCAATCGCTATTGCTGAGGCGATCGCTAAAGCAGCGGTTGAATATTTCATTGAGATTATCTTCTTCATCTGAGGGCTCATTTTATTAGAGCTAAAGCAGCCACCCGCAGAGTATCGCTTTCCCAACTGGGTCTGAGGATTTTTCACACTTATTTAAGTGCGAATGAAGCAGCCTGTATTTGCCCGTTCATCAGCGCTGTTTAGGGTGACTGGCTTGCCCGCCGCCAAGACGTGACCTCAGGGATCGCCATAGCAAAGACCCGACCCGTTACAAACAGTGCCCTTCCCAGACGATCGCCTCAATTTAGCCTGGCAAACTTTAGAAGAAAAGCTGAGTTTGCAAGTTGAACAAAAAGATATTGGGGTTGTCGTCGAAATTATTGGCGTTAATGACCCAGTAAAAGGAGGGCATGATGGCAATATTGGCCGACAGAGGATAGCGATAGGCCAACTCAACTTCCTGCTGGGTGCCGCCGTCGCCCGCCCCCGACACTAAAAACTCATCGCCATCCAAAATATCGAACGGAATTACGTAGGATACGCTGGCCAGTGCGCCCTCTTTGAATAGGTCGGGAAATCCCAGACCAAACTGAAAGGACTGAGCGTTGACTTCGCCAATGTCGTCACCGTTATCGATGAGATTGGTGCTGCCGTAGCTGTAGCGACCAAAGAATCCCAGCCAGTCCAGGGGTGTCCAGTCAAAATTCAACAGAAAGGTGTCGGCAGTCGCACCGTCAATCTGGCCGCCAAAGCCATCATCAGCAAGGCCATAGAGCGGTTCACTAACCGCGCCGCCGATTTGTCCCGCCCCATTCGGCACCAGGCGAGTGCGATTGTACATCAGCCGTAAATTGAAATTATCAAAAGGTTGCAGCCCCACTTGAGTCGTGAGGGTGTGGGCCCCGCCAAAGATGCCTCGACTCGGATCGGCCACGGCGCTGCTGGTGAGAAATTCTGTGTTTTCAGCTAGCCAGCCGACACGTAAATCGAGCCAGTCGGCCACGTCCCAAACGGCGATCGCGCCAGTGCCGCGATCGACCGCAT
>JBCCJU010000122.1:0-17561 GCA_039027715.1 Cyanobacteria bacterium P01_C01_bin.120 | reverse complement strand
CGACGAAGATTGCGAACTAATTGAAGCTGACAAAGACTTTGGCAGCGACGCCGATCAAACTTTTGCTACATTGTCGTATCAAATTGGTGATCTAATCGCCTATACAACACGAGTTGTTGATTCGCAGTACAACAACGGCACCTACGCGGAATTTCCGTCAGGGCTGACAATTCGACGAGAGTCTGACCTTGACTTTAATGTATCGTGTCAATATGCCGACTGGGTTGCCGATAGTGTTGGAAGTAGTAATTTCCGTATTGTCAGCTCAGTTCGTAATAATTTCAAGGCGATCGCGGCGGCTGTATTTCGACCAGCCACAGCAACACCTTTCATCGACATTTTTGGCGTCGTCACCACCGATGAAAGTGCAATAATCGCAACTAATGTAGTCTATGCGATCAATTGCGGTGGCACTGCACTAGTTGATGAAGGATTTGATTTTGTCGCCGATAACTTTTTTGACAACGGCAGTGTGTACACCGGCAACGCAACGAGCCAGCCGGGCGTGTATGCCACTGAGCGCTTTGGCAATCCTTTCTCTTACACGCTCCCGGTCACTGCTGGCGAAACGTACACCGTCAAAATCTTGTTGGCCGAAAACTTCTATACCGCTGCTGGCGAGCGGGTTATGAGCATTGCCATCAATGGGGTCACAGTGCTTAACAACTATGACATTTATGCTGAAATCGCTGGTGGACAGGTAATTCAGTCGTTTAGTGGAATTGCGCCTGATGGCAGCAACAATATTGTCATCACTGGTACGGCTACAGCTGACAATGCCAAATTCAATGGCATTGTCATCGAGACTGAGGTGGCCGATGAAGGGGCTGCAATAGATATTGCCGGCAACGTCACTTCTGATGAGGCTGCTGACATCACCGTTAGTCGCGGGCTTGATATCACAAACACTGTCACGACGAATGAAGCTGAAATCGTCACTATCTCCCGTCAGGTTGACTTTACTGGAATAGTTGACACCGATGAAGCAGTATCTGCCACGATCGAACGCCAGGTTAATATCACTGGCTCAATAATTACCAATGAAGCTGCGACCCTTCAGGTAAATCGACGACTTAACATTTTAGGCACAGTCGAGACAAATGAAAGCGCCGCGATCGCCGCAAATGACAATGATATCGATATTATCGGCACAGTCGAAACTGACGAGCAAGGTAGCTTATCAATAAACCGCACTTTACTTATTGCCGGCACAGTTGTCAGTGATGAAGCTTCGATTGTCCGTGCTGACCGACGCTTAAACATTGATGGTACTGTCAGCACTGACGAAACAGCAAACTTAGCCGCAAATACCAACCTGCCCATTCAGGGCACTGTCACAACTACTGAAAACGTTGCTGCACAGATAGATCGAGATCTAAACATCACCGGCATTGTTGATACCGATGAATCGACTGCCTTAACTATTGACGTCAGCCTGCCAATTCAAAGCATCGTCACTACCAACGAATCAGCGGCAATCGTCAGCGGCAATGAACTTGACATTTTAGGGACAGTCACGACTGCTGAACAAATTACGATAAACGTTGACAGGCTGCTGGATGTATCTGGAACAGTGATCGCCGCCGCTCAGTCAGCCCTTACCATTGCCCGACTACTGGATATTTCTGGTACGGTCACGACTGATGAAACAGTTGCTTTTGCTCAGCCTGTTCGCGTCATTGACTTTGGCGGCGTTGTCACCACTGATGAAGCGGTAGATTTGACAAGCGATCGCCAATTGCTCATCACCGGCAGTATTACTAGTGGCGAAACCATTGCTTTAAGTATTGCCAAAGTCCTGCTTGTTGCTGGTGTAGTCAGCACCAATGAACGGGCTGTTTTGACCATTGGTGAAGTTGAGGCGATCGCGCCTCTAACATTGGCCAGCCAAGTCAAAACCGCTAGGCAATTTAAGGTTGGTAAATCTGCCAGACAAGTTGAAACCATAAAAACAGCGAGGCGGCTATGATTCCAGGCTTACGCATTGTCCTTTATCAAGGCCAGGCAAAGACTATTGCTATCGACTTTTTTGAGGGCAGTAGTGATGATGATTTCCCGGCGACTGGCAGCATTACTTTGACTGCGCGATTGCCAGGGGCCGGTACTGATGCGTTCATGGTAACGTGCAGCCGCGACGCCACTGACACTAACAAGCTTCTGATTCCATTTACCGCTGGCAACTTATCTGCATCTGGAAACTTCAACTATGAAATTTGGGAAAACGATGGCACGAATCCGGCCTTGCTCAAGCTAAAAGGGCTGATTGCGCTAGGGCAAGGAATTGAAGTAGTGCCTACATTTGGGGCACCCTAACTACATCACAACAGGGCAATACATGACCAGCGGCGAGACCTGGTTATACTACGGTTTTGACGGCTCCAGCACTACGGACTACTGGCTAGTGCTGGCTGCGTTCGTGGGGCTGCTGGCGTGGACCGTGTGGCTGATGCTGAGCGATCGCAGTTTGAGGAAGCCGCCGAGGAATCGCGGGCGTGATAGTTGGCCGTGGCGCTAGATCATTTTTTGTGGAAGCTATAGATTAATCAATCAACTGCTTCAAGTTTTCGATAATCGCTTCCAGCGTCCCAATCTGCGTTTTGTAGTAGCTCTTGTCTCCCCCATTAATAGGAGAACCTGGCTTGTATAGAGTAATCCTGCCATCGGCGATCATCTTTACAAGCGCAGAGATATTGGCGCTGTCGCCCCACTTAGCATCAAATTCAATAGCCAAGGACTGCAAGCGCTCTTTTTGATCTGCGCTTAGCGTTAGAAGGCGGGTCTAAACCGCTCTATCTTGTCGGTCGGCTTTGGCATGATTGGCGGCATGTTGGACTACAAGCTGGCTGAGGCGAGTGACTTTCATCTAGAGTCGCCGACTCGTCAACTAAAGCCCACGCAGCGCTGTGCGGTGTGCTGGGAGCTGACGCCCAAGACGTTGAGCGACCGAATTCACGTGTGTCAGCACTACGGTCATACCGAAGACCGTGACACCAATGCTGCTCAGGTCAATCTGATCTGGGCAAAGGGGCAGGAACTGTCCTTAGGCCGTCGAGCCACTAGCTCTACCAATTGCGGAAGCATGAGGCAACTAGCGGTGTCGAAACGTGCGAAATCTTTAGCTGAAAAGACGGGAAACCCCGCTCTTCATAAGGCGGGGTAGTTTATCTGAATACCCCGCTGGAAGGGGGTAAACACCAGGGGAATTTCAGGAAAGTCGTTGGTCATGGTGCTTTGCCTAGCAGCATTTCAATGGGACTGAAATTGTCTAGCGCATAGTGAGCGACATCTGAAGCGATCACGCCAATCATCCATGCTCCGAATATGGGCATCCACACCGCACCAGGCAACAGTAACAGGCCAAGCGCTGGCCAATATCCATAGAGGCAGCGGCAGGCGGTGCCCAGCGCTGAGTGACTCCAAATGGAGCGGTGTTTGACAGTACGACCATAGAGATACCAGTAGTTGGCATACTTCCCAAGACCTTTCCCTCGATTCTCCTGAAGATCGCGATCGGGGCTGGCCCATAGCTCCTGGGTTCGGCAGGCGACAGGCGGCAACGTGAGGGCGCACAAGCAGCGCAGCAGCACGTCAACTGACCCCCATTGCTGCCAGATACCCAATACTAAAACGCCTCCCGCTGCAATACGAGAGGCAATAGTCAAGTCCTTGACGACATCAGCATTCAGGGCAAGATGCTGCGTCCGGTTTGAGCCGCCATAAATGTCACTGAGAGTCATTTCAAAAACCTTGAAGGTGCGAGCCTAACTTGTCGGGCTAGGTTAACTGGACTGAAGTACACATCAGCAACAGGCGGTTGCCAGCCAAAAAGCGTGATGAGAAACAATACATTGCAAAATACTCCAGGCCAAAAACAGCCCCAAACTATCCAGCTTGGAAAAAATAAATTATCAATATTAGTTTTGTTTCCGCTCATGAAACCTGCTCCTGCAATGCGAATTTTTTGGTGATTCCGTCAGACACGTTTCGTATAAAACCTTCTGCTTCCATACGATCCAAAGTTTGCTTAACAGAGCCAACATCTGGACGACCCTTATCTGTCTTGTCGGTGCAGTAATTGCGAATTTCCCAAGCAGGTTTGGCCTCTGACTGCTTAGCCAGCCAGCTTAAAATGCGATTCTCGAGTGTTGGCTTGAGAGGTGTCTTAACGTTTTCCGAAGGTTCTGGAGATTGAGTAAATCCGCTCGTAGGACATGGCTTACAACCCACCGTCTTGACTGATGGCGGTTCAGTTTGATTAAGCACCAAGCTTCCACCATCAGCAAATAGATGCCAAAACCCTGAGCTAATGACGCGTAGCTCTGTCTCAATCTCTGGCGTGATGAGATCGGCATACATCTGTTTGGCCCACGGCACGAAGAATCGAAACTTTTCAGAACTCCGCTCAGAGGCACAGAGGAACACCCTGAGTCCTTGCTGAGTCTTGGCGCTGTCAAAATTGTCGGTGCCGTTTGGGGTTTGAGAAAGCAAGCCTAGATAATGCCCATCGGAGCGCCCGGCTCGGATGTAGGTTTTCACCAAGCCCTCAAAGCGATCTGCAACTCCTTTCAAATAGCCCCAATCTTCATCACGAGCATTAATCAGCTTGCATGCAGACTTAGCAGCATCTTTGAGACTCACATACTCGTCAATGACAAGGCGATGTTTTTTACCCTGTCGCACCCAAGTCTCAAGCGTGTCTAGGAGCCAGTCAAGCTGCCTAAGTAGCTGAAGGCCCGCAAACTTATCAAGCCTGTAGGCAAGCCAGTTCGGCGGGACTGTGTCGTCGGACTTGATGGTTAGGTACACGACGGGGCTGTCAATTTGAGCGGTAATCCCCTGCAGCACAGTAGTTTTTGCGCCACCAGACAAGCCCACCATGAAAAGGTGCTCGCCATCGGGCCAACTAGGTCTTTTTCGAATCGTTTTGCGGACACTTGACGTATGATTTGGTTCGCTCGTCCCAGACGTAGACGTCGTTTGGCTGACTGGATTTTGCCCCATCGCGGGGCTGCTCTTTTTTGGAGCTACCAGACCTAGCGCAATCGCGCGTTTCTTCAAATCCAGCAAGTCATCAGGGGTCAGATACTTGTCAGCCCATGCAAAGTCGCCACGAGCAACATCTTCCTCTATTCCGGTAGATTCTTTTTGCGCACCAACGATAGAGCTGACAGCAATAACAGCGGCGAAACCGCCCATTGCGGCAATGCCCCAAGTCCCAGCAACCATGGCCCCTACTGGCCACATCAAACCTGCCGTTGCGGCGGCAATCTGTCCATAGCTCGTAGAAGACAGCCAACAACGAGTAATAGCCCTGTTCTTTGTTGATAAGAGCAGGGCTTGTTTAGCCTGAATTTCAGATTCTTTACTCATCACATCACCTTGCGAATATAACGCCATAGCCACACATAAGCGGCTAGGCCAAAAAGAGTTGTAGCGGCGATCGCAATATTCAACCAATCAACCGCGCCCCATGTTGGTGCATAGCGAAACGTAGTAAATGGCACCTTCAAGGCTGGCCAGAAAGACGCGCAAGCCGCAACGTCAAAGGCATAACCAAACGTAGCTACTACACAGGCCGTAGATACGCGACGCTTCCATTCTTCATCGCGATATTCAGCAGGGGTGTCCAACATAAGTTGTGGCCAAATCTCAGCCGACTGCACAGCCGCGAGACACATGACGCCGACAATCAATCCCAAAAAGCTAGGAATACCAGGAATCCAGCCAAGCAACGGGACTTGCTGCATTAAGCCGGTAAATAGGGTGCTGTAGGGAGCGATATTCTGAACCAAGACAAACCCCACTACGCAGCCAAAACCCATGAGAATAATCCAGCCAATCATGCTGTCTACTTTCTTTGGGTCATTTTTGGGCTTGTCTTTTTTTGACTGAGCTTGAGCTACCATCCCATAAACCTCCGGATCACGGACTCATTATTAGTGCGGGCAAAGTCACCCAATGCGTTGTTATCAAGCACCATTGCAGTGTTGCCAAAGCGATCGCACACAGCAGAGCCGGGGCTGATATTCTCCGCGACCATGCCGCTTTGCAGCTGCTGACCCGCCAATACGCATGCCCCGCTGACATAACGTGATTCAGCCAAGTCGGATTCAGCAGCTAATCGATCTGCTTGAATTTGCTGATTAACTTCGGCACTGGCCGTCCGTCGCTGCCACGATTGGCGATCACTGCGTTCTGCATCCATTGAAGTGGAAACCACGCCAATGCTCATTACAGCGACAGGAAAACCAAGCATCATCCACGGTTTCATTCTTCGCCACCTCCAAAAATCTCACTTAGCTGAGCTGACGCACCAGACTTGGCGTTAGCTTTTTTACGGGCAAACGAATCACCTCTGACAGAGCGACCGTCTTGACGAGCCATGTAGATCGCCCCGCCAATAAAAACAAGCAGCAATACACCACCTAAAGCGATAGCCCACACTGGCAAAGGCTCATTCCCTGAAGCTTCAACGTCAATGCCTTCTTTAGAAGCCTTAGTCGCCTGACTAAGATCGGCTGTGAACTGCCCTACTTGTCGTTCAGGAACTTGATCGGCAAAAACGATAGGGATACTGGCCCCCATTTCCTTGCAATACCCCTGCGTATCCATCAGTGCATGAGCATCAGTCAAACTCATTGATGGATACACCACCAAAGTTCGTACAGAGCCATCAGGCAGGTTTAATGTATGAGCAACTGACGGGCCCCAAGTACCATCAGTGCGAGTAGCGTCGCCCAGCAACTGCTGTCCCGTTTGCTGACAGGCCGGACGGAATGCAATGTCTTCATGCCCAGCGGGGCTTGTAGCCTGCTGAGACGGAATCACTATGCCGTCAAACTCGATATCTCGACCCAGCGCGGGGGCTTGAAAACCAGCGATCGCTGTAGCTGCAATCACTAAAAATGAAACTTTTTTGCTCATAGATCAAGGCCAAATAAAGATCAACTGTCACACTGTAACTAGGGACTAGGGATAAAAATAAATACCGCTAGGAAGCCTCCCTAGGACGTTCCTAGCTACTTAGTCGCCCTAGGCCCTAGGATTTTCCCTAGAACCCCTAGGGTCAACTGGCATAAGGATTCAATACATCAACAACAACCATCTGGCATAGCGCTATGAGCGTCCGGACCTGCAGTAACTTGCTACCAGCGGGGCGGCACTCGTAGATGCCAAGGGCTTCGTCGTGGCGGATCTCAGTTTCGAATTTGAGTGATGGGAATATCTGACGAGCGCCCTCAACGGTGACTAATGGTCCTTTCCAAGTCATGGGTCTTTCCTCCTCTATTGACTGTTTCCCGGCACGTCTAAGCGTCATTCTCCACACGGCAATTAATAAATCCTGGTCCGCCAGGATCATCAAAGGAAACATACGTTTGATAATCCCAGTTGACAAAGTATCGGTCGCACATGCTGTTTCCTAAACTCGCCTCTGTACCGACGTCTATCGCCTCTCTCATATCGAGAGTCTCTGGATAGGTGAGGCCTGCGGATTCCATGTGGAATGATTGTGCAGGAATACCTGAAGTCACGACAAAAGCTAGCGAAAGCAAGATTAATTTCCAGTTTCTCCAAGTCATTTCAATATCCTCCTTAAGACTCCGGGCTAGCATGCATAAACAACCAGCCAGTAGGGATTTCAGGGCTATACGCAAGGTTTGTCCGATCAGACTGGGCTATTGAAATAACCCGTTGATTGACAGGGTTATTTTTTTCGAAAATGCGGACTTGATACAAAGTCATGAGGTTCTCCTACTTGTGCATTGCGTGCAGCCCCTGTGATCGCTTGGGCGGAGCAAGGCTACAGTATCCCGAGTTCCGCCATCAATTCTTGACGAATTTGTTCTCTGGCTTTTTCTTCATTCACCAGCTTTTGCTTTTCTTCAATGCGAATGCGGTTCAGTTCTGCATCAGAAAGCTGAACCCCAGCAATTTGCTTGGCTTCCCGCTGACGCTTCAATTCTTCAAACTCAATATCTGCTGCCGTAGACGCCGCCTCATTTTCAGCCTTGCGCCGTGCCAAAGCTGTCGTGTACGGATTTGCCGTTACCTTATCTTCGGGTTTATTGCAGCGCTCGTTAGGCATCGCCAAAAGCGCAGGCCGCAGAACCTGTAGAACCCATTCTGCAGGGGTTAAAGAGCAATCCGCAATCTCAGCAAATAACCGCATTGCTAGCTCAGTAAACTTCCCATTAATAGCTTTCAAAGTTGATTCATTGGCAATTTCAGAATTCAAAGACTTAAACCAACGATTGCGAACTGTCGAATCGTCGCACCCACAAACTTGCGAGATCGCCGCCGCCGAGTATTTACCCTCCGACCTTTCTGCCGTCCGCAAAATGCCGACCGCTTGAGCTATCAACTCTGGCAGCTTGTCCGCCTGTGTCCGGGTCGTGTCCGGGTCATGTCCGGATGTGTCCGGATTTTTGTCCGCATCGTGTCCTGAGTGATGTCCGGCACCGCCGCCGCCTGGATCATCAAATCCTTTGCAAAGCCTTTGACGCTTAGCTTTCGCTTGTCGAGTCATTGTGTCCGCCTTTGTCCTGATTGGTGTCCGCCCGGACGTCCGGGTTATGTCCGGATCATGTCCGGATATGGACAAAGTTTTAGCACCATTCTACAAAAGACGCAACATATACATCTGTTGTCAAAAGCTGCAACGGATATATTGAGATGCACCAAATACGTCTTTTGTGTAAGATAGCGACGTCAGTCATAATGGAGGCGCAATATTGGAGTCAAATAGAGTGCCCGTTGGAAAAGGAAAAGCGGAGGCTAGAGCGAACGTTCCCAAAGGACTGTTTGAAGCGGTTCGAGTTGCCGGAACTTTTAGCGGCGATGGCGAAAAAGGATTAGTCATGGAACGAGCGCTGATGGAATATCTCAGCAGCCGGATAGCGACGGCACTAAGCCAAATTGACAAAGAGGAATTTGTTGCCAGGATGCTTAAACTTAGCCCTAGCAAAAACCCACTGACCAAGGCTGAAGCCGAAGCAATATTGCAGCTTTTTAACACTGCGGAAGATTAATTGCTTCTTTGCGGAATCTTCATAGTTAAATTAATTAACTACACTTGATAAGTAGCAAGACGCAACTGGCGCGTCCTTCTATAGCTAATAACTTTAATATTGTTGATATCAATAAAATCATCGTGATTAATGTCACGTGCAGGCTTTGACAAACTTCGCTGTGGATTCGTCTGCATGTGTGTAACTTGACACTAATTGCCCCCGACAGGAATACGCGATATGCAGGCTGGAGCAAATACAAATAAAAACCATTTAGGATCTTTAATATTCAATGGTTTGCCGGTGCAGGTGGCATTGGCGTCAGGTATGACAGATACGATGACTGTAGTGTGTTGCGATATTCCAACTCGCAATGCAGTACGTGAAAGGTTGATGAGCGTTGTCAGATTTTGTGAGGCCGCTGACATTAAATTTATTGAGACCTGGGTAAAGATGGGTAGTGAGATGCGGCTATCAGATCGCATCTCCATCGAATCATTAAGGGTCATCATGAAAACTACTGGAACAATTCAAACATTTTCAGACGCAGAGATATTTGCAAGATTTCACGCGGCAGCTCAAAAGGGAGAGTCACTGTCGCTTGTGTGCAATGAAAATCACCGGGGGCTATTGACCACCCATAATGAAAGTTGCGGGGTATCCATTCCAGAATGGACAGGGGCCGATATGTCGCAGTACTGGGAAGCGGCTGAGTTGCGCCGCTACCTTGGCGACATGGAGCAATATGGTGTGATGAATGGATACCGGTGGAAGGCGTTCCAAATGGATGGAGGTCGTCACCAAATTGAGCAATATGGCAATGTGCAGCGGGTAGGCTGGCATGGCCTAGACTGCCGGTTAGTTTCCGTGCGAGAGGTGGCGATACTTGGCTGAATTTGGCAAGAATAAATAGCAAACAGTGAAAAGCCCCTGATTAATGAGATCAGGGGCTTTTCACTGATTAAATAGCTAAGCTGATGCTCCATTCAATTTGTGCTGAGCGCTCTTGCTATGCAGCACGGCCAGATTCGAAAATGCCCGCTCACGTTCGGCGCGGTTTTCTTCTGTACTCATGCCGGGCTTAACATTCATCAAATATTGGGCCAGCGCTGTCAAGTCAAGCGTAATTTTGAAAGGGTCAGGGCTCCAGCCATTAAAAGCCAATAACCGCCGGATGCGATTCTCGTCACCCGCTGGCAGTTCGCACGACTTGCACAAATCAGCGTAAGTGTGCCGTCGATCTCGCCGCCGCTCTTCAATCGCAGCTGTGAATGGCGATATACCCTTGAGAGAATCATTGTTTAAGATAGCTGCCATCTGCCCCAACGAGCATACCGTAGCGTGACCCTCGACCACGGCCCGTAGTTCTTCGCCGTCGAAATAAAGTTTGGATAGTGTCTCGCCCGTTATCTTGTCCCTAAACTCACTCCCCGGAATCCACAGGTAAGGAGCCAGTCTATAAAGGCTTCCCTGAGCAAATGTTTGAGTGCCCGCCAATGCCCATGCCTTCTTCATGCGGCTAATGGACTGAGGATTTCCTTGTGTGTCTTCAGATCCTGTCGGGTCGTCCTCAATCATTGCCCTGGCAAAAGCGCGATCGCTTTTAATCCGCGCCTCATTATCTTGGCAATACTGAATAATTTTGCTTAGCGCTTTCAATCCTTCGGGAGTTGCTGATTCCATTAAGTTTGCCGCCACACTTACGAGCCAAGTGTAACTCAACAGCCGCGACCCCCAAGAATCTTTACAGATCCCTCACGTAAATGCTTGACGCTACTCGCGAGGAGCATGTTACAGTAAAAACGTAATACGAAATCCGGTCAGATGAAAACCAAGCCTAAAAAGGTATTTTCGCTTCGGATTGATTCGGAAGATTTAGATCAGCTCAAACAGCACTGTGATGAGCAAGGTCAAATCCCTACAGCGTTTGTACGAAAGCTGATTCAATCTGTTTTGAAAAACCGAAAAGCAGCTTAAGTATTTTATTCAATGTGCGTCCAAACCTGGCTGATGTCGGGACAGTTTTTGTTGTCAACTTTTAGTAGTTATGCACATCACTTCAATTCAAAAACAGAATCTAATCAATGCCGCTCATAGCATTGGCGGAGCTTACAAATTGCTGGTCGAACGGAAGCAGGAATTTAGAGAAGCGTCTGATTTATTTTTAGCAGATCCTGCGCGATACGGTGAGTTAATGGACATTGCTCGATTTAACTTGCTAGATGCATGGACAGCGGTTAACGCCAGCGATTTCAACAATAAACGAGGGCGCTTAGGCATTTAAGGTAATGACTTTTAAGTTTCAGGCTACGTTTTTAGAGCCAGAAAAAGTGACCGGCGCTGGAGCAATTGAGCACGTTGAAGAATTCGAAGGTGAATCAACCGGAGCAATACGAAGCCACGCTGAAAATTACGCGAAGTTTAGGGGATGGGTTCTTGATCGGTTTACCCTCGTTTCAATAGAAAACAATCAAAAATCGAAAAACGATTAGACTTTTTGGCTAAAAATAGACAAGTTTTTCCGAGGACAAAAAATGGTAGACATTCAAGACTTATTGCCTCAGTTAAAAAAGCATGCGTTGGCGTTAAAACATACACGGTCAGGTCATGATTTTGAAAGTTTAAGTCACGTTATTACTCAAGTTGGTTTGCGATGGGGCTATGCAATGAAAGGCTCTGGAGATCAATGGAACAAGGTGATTGACAGGCTTGATGATGAATACCCTGGCTGGCGTGGATATATGCCAGGAGTGCGGCAATAGTCAGCGATTACTGCCGCGTAATTTATTTGGGAAGATTAATGCTTAAATTCTGGATTTTGCCATTCACCGAGGGGCCGCCTGGCTACGAGTTGTTGCCTGCCAGTATTGATGATCTGGTTAGCGCGATCGCCTTGGTGAAACGTCGTTGGCCCGATTATGATGGCATTCCTTTAGAGTGCGATTTCGCCGAGGTGCCTAGCGCAATTTTGAGCGCCATGCCGAGAAGCCTAAGGAAGTGCATCGTTCAGTAGTGAAATTATAGGCACGCCAGTTAAGCCTTAGAGACCTGGAACTGTTTATCTAAAAAAGGAAGGTTTAGCTATGGCTACAGCGAATATTACTGCTCACAGCATTGGACTTGGCGACATTGTTAATGGCGCTGTTGATGAAGCATTTCGCGAAGAGCTAAAGATCGCGATTCAAAGCATTCGAGACGTCAATAAGGTCGCTAAATCAAAGCGTAAGATTTCGGTCAATTTTGAGTTAGCACCGAACGCAGATCGCGACCTCGTGAATGTCAAAGTCACTGTCAAGTCAAACGTTGGCGGCGACCACAATGAGCCTTTAGAGACCACGTTTTTGATTAATGGCAGTGGCTCCACAGTCAGCGCCGTTGAGCGCACTGCAGAGCAAGGTTCATTCAACTTTGTTCAGCAGTAATTAGCTGTGTGTGTCCCCTGTTCTTAACCTGTTAATTCATGGAGAAATTATGCTCGAACCTTTGATTAAAGCTATTCAAGGCGCTGTAGTGCCTGAGGTATTACACAACGGCGACTACTGGAGCAAGCAGGTTTATTTGCCACCTGCTGAGCCCGAAGCTGAGCCAATTCAAATCAGCACCTTAACAGGGTTGGTCGATTACCTCAAAGCTGACATTGATGCCAAAACGTCAGACATGCATATCGAGGTCATTAGCCCTACTGCGGTGCAAATTTGCAATGCTTTGACCGGTCGCCATCGCCAGCGCGAAACTTTTTTGGTCGCTGACTGTCGAGACTTTATCGGCAATGGATTTCCGTTCGGGCAATGGCTTGACACAGAACAGTTTGTAATTGCCCTACAGTCTCAATTTGTGCAGACCGAAGAACGAGATCAAGTCATTGCGATTGTGGGCTCAATCGTTGATCAAAACGTGCGGGAAAGCAGTGACGACGGAATGACTCAAAACGTCACGACTAGGGCCGGTATTCAGCGAAAGGAAGACACCGAAGTCCCCAACCCGATCACCTTAAAGCCTTACCGGACGTTTCCTGAAATTGACCAACCGGAGTCGCCGTTTGTGCTGAGGCTCCGCAGAGATCGCGGCATTCAGGCGGCATTGTTTGAGGCTGGCGGTGGCGCATGGAAGTGCGAAGCAGTCAGGGCGATTGCTACATATCTAAAAGGACGGCTAGACGATAGCATCTCCGTTCTGGCCTAAAGGCTAATTTTTGCTGCATGCTGTGATACTTGCTAGTAGCAGCATGCAGCTTGAGTAAAATAGATGGACTCAGCCCAATGCTTTGAAGGCTCTAAAAGCTAGGCGATTACCAATGATTATGAGGATTGATGTCATGCGTTTTGATGCAAAAACTTTTCCATTCCTGAATGATGACGGCCAGTATCTGCCTGGCTGGACAAATCTAGAGTTCAACGACCTTAAAGCTTACATTGACGATTTGATTGCCCAAGAGATCAGTGATGCGGACGCGCCGGACGTTTTCAAAGCTGTGGAAGCAATGGATGCATTTTTGGTGATGGTCGGAGTGATTGAGCCGACCGAGGCCATTCTTTCTATCAAAATTGACGATAACGGATTGCTGGAAACTGTTGTTGGCCCAGCCATATATGCCGAGACCGCTGAGAACGAAGACGGAAAACAAGAACGAACCGGCGGCATGGTTTGCCGAATTGGCGATTACTCTCAACCCGTCACCATTAAAGCTGGTAGTACTGAAGCAGCAATCAACGGCTTCAAAGGTGATGTTTCTGTCGAAGAGCGAGGTGAAGGCGATAGCAAATATATTGCAGTTTCTTTTGGGGCTTATGTTGAGTCTATTACTGATGACTTAGAAGTCAGTTTTATTCTCGACGCCAAAGAGCGCCCTGAAATCGGCAAAATCTCTAAGGGCAAGTTGAAAAACCTTGTCAAAGAAGGCGGCTTGGTTGATTTGCTTAAGGTCGTCCCCAGTGGTGAATCTTTTGTCAAGCCTAGAGACCTTGAAGTAGGTGAGTATTCAGTCATTTCTATCGAGGAAAATGAGCCTCATCCCGAGTACGGACGTAGTTGGAAAATTGTACTTGAAGGCGTTGGTCCAATGATGAGCACAGGTAAACGCCTAGAAACCTTGCTGGCCTCTAATGCTCTGATCTATCAAAAGTATTTGAACGCTGGAAAGCCTTTGACTTTTTTGATTTCTAGCAAAAAAGAAATGTCTCAGGGCATTCAAGTTAACTGCGGCTTTATGAAGCGTGAACCCCGCGCCGATCGTCTAGTCAAGGCTGCTAAGCCTGCAGCAGCTGTTGCATCTGCACCTCAAGCAAGCTTGCCGAAAGCTTCTCAAACTACGGTTGAAGCCAAGGCTGAGCCAGTTGAACAAAAAGAACTAGAACACGTTTTCTAATTCATAAATAAACCCCTTCTCTAAGTAGCATTAGAGAAGGGGTTTCGGAGTGCAGATTGCAAAAAAGGAAATTAAGCAAATGTATGCAGAATCGGAATCTTATACAGGATATCACAAAAAATTAGAACAGCAAGAAAGACTAATTCGAGAGGCTCTGCGTCACCTTGAATCGGTTGGTGTTAAGCATGATTTCGAGAACATCGAAATCTTGACTCCACCTGAATCTTATGCCGCATGGCAGCTAGTGAAAAAGCATTGGCAAAAACTTAAACAAGCTGGTTTAGATTGGCCTAGGAAGTATTTAAACCATTACTTTCTGGCCAATATTACTGAAGACGGCGCTGAAATTATCAACCTTAGTAAGGGTAGTCAGTATACCCTGACCTGGATTGGGGACGACAATTTAAGCTGCACTTGTCAAGCCTATGAAAATGGTAATGATTGCGGCCATGTTTTGTATGGGCTGGAGTATTTGCCCAGAATGTATGGCACAGAAATTTCAGCAAATGCAACGGTCACTATTGACGATTCAGCCAAGCAGTCGTTGTTCAACCTGGTGGATTCATCACTGCCGCCAGAACATCAAGTAGAGCCTTCAAGCAAAGCGTGGGTGGATGATACAGACCCAAGGGCGGCAATGCTTGAAGCGATAAGAGAACAGCGAAGTACTGAATCAAACAAAAACGAAGTTGAATTACTACCTGGCATCATAGCTACCCCAGAGCAGGCAACGGCTCTTCAAGACTTAATTAACTTTGCCAATGGAGACAAAGCAATTCACGGATTGTTTGGTTTTGCTGGCACCGGCAAGACTGTACTCTTGCAAGGTTGGTTGAAAGCCTTAAGAGAATCCGGTTACGAAAGACCCATCGTTTTTACGGCATATAGTAACAAAGCTGTAAACGTTTTGCAGTCGATGGTTGACAGGTGGGATCTTGATATTGAGTGCCAAACCTGCGCCAAGCTGCTAGGCCTAAAACCTCAAATCGACTTCAAAAATGGTGAGCAATATTTTGCCAAAGCTTATGGTGAAGATTCAACAATTAGTGACTACGCCATCGTGGTTGTTGATGAATGTTCAATGGTGGGCAGCACCAAGACTCATAAAGGGCTTTGGGAATACCTCACAGAAGAAGCGGGGTTATTTACCAAGTTATTGTTTGTAGGTGATTACGCTCAACTTCCTCCCATCAATGAACCCATCAGCAAGGTTTTTCTTGAGATTAAAGAACCCTCTAATCTCTCTCAAGTTAAGCGGTATCGTGGGGCGATCGCTGAAATTGCCACTGATTTACGCCAAAATTTAAGTCGTCGCGCAGAGCCCTTATTTGAAACTAGCTACACCGAAGATGGCGGCGAAGGATTGTTTGTTCTTAAGCAATCTAGTTGGCTAGAGAACATTGTTAAGGCATTTTCTAGCGACAACTATAACTTAGACCCAAATCATGTACGCTGCCTAGCTTGGACAAATAAGCGAATCCAAGAACTTAATCAGCACATTCGCAGGTCAATCCAAGGTGAACTTGCACCCCGCTTTGTCGAGGGTGAACGTTTGATTGCCAAAGAGCATTTTTTTAGGCAAAAGTTTGCCAAGCAAGAAGGCTTTCCTACCTCTCAGGAGATGGAAGTAATAGAAGCGTTTGAAGGCTCTCAAAGTGGATATCAATGCTGGTTTTTGACTGTTCGATTGTTTGATAAAGAAGGCACGCGAATGTGTGTCCCGGTGCTTCACGAACTGAGCCAGAAAGAATTTGAGCGAGATCAAAAGGACTTAAAGCAGTCCAAGCAGTGGAAGCTCTATTACGAACAGCATCAACAATTTGCATGGGTAGATTATGCCTATTCGATCACTACTCATAAAGCTCAGGGGAGCACTTTTAAGAATGTGTTTGTGGATGTCAACGACATTCTTAAAGATAAGCAGCGCAACACATTTCAATGGCCAGGTGGCCGCAAAGAGTTGATTTGGGAGCGCAATCAGCTCCTTTATGTGGCATTAACCAGGGCATCGCATCGCGTCTTCATCTACGAATAGTTCAGGAAATTGGGTTATGGCTACAGGTGACTCAAGCATCTCTACAGCTTTAGAGTTAGAGCATTATCAGCATTTGCTTGGCGAAGGTTTTACGGCAGATGAAATAACAGAGCTAGAAGCTTATGGCTGCGAATCTGTCACTCGAACTCAAGCTCTTAAGCTAGGCATTAAAAAATGGAATGGATCTCGTCATATTAGTGATGGCGGACTGTATTTTCCGTTCCATCAAGAATATGGACAAATTCGCCTTAATACTCCCATAGAAACAGATGGCAAAAAGTTTAAGTACCTAGGCCCATCCAAGCCAGTTAAGGCATGGTTTCCGCAAACCAAGGTACACGCCATTACCGAAGGCTGGAAGGATGCCGCTATGCCGACCGTAAGGGGCATCCCTACAGCGGCGATCGTCGGAGTGGACAACATCATTTACTCCATACCCGAAAGCTGCGAAACGCCGATTATTTTTGACAGTGATGGCTGGAAGAATCCTCAAGTTGTCAGAGGCTTAGTGATTGGTGCTTTATGGACCAATGGCCGCATCAACTTGTTCCCTGAAATGCCGGACTATCCAACCGGAGGGGCCTGCGAATTTTTCAAGTCAGGCAATAGCATTGCCGACTATCAGGCGCTCATTGATTCAGCCATGAAGCCCGGTGAGTTTATTAAAGCATGGGTTCAGCGTTGGAGCGATTTTGACGAAATCTTGAAAGCTGAATGCGCCAGGGTGGCGGCAGAGTTGAGTCATTTTGTGCAGAGCCCTGGCACGTACCGGAAGCGCCTAGAAAACAAAGTTTCCGACAAGCTTCAGACATGGAGCGGGAAAGGCCTTGACGTGCCGCCAAAAAATGGAATTTCCAAGGCGGCGGCAGCGGGACTAAGGGTGGCAATTCAGAAAGCCAGTGGTCTAAATCAGCGCATCTTTGACAGAGAGATTGGCCGTGATGCTGAAATGAAAATGCTCAGCATCAGTCGCGAAGTAGATCGCAAAGAAGTTGCCGAAAGCGAAGACGCCAAACGATTTGTATTGCCGCCTAGATTGAACCCAGAAGAGCATATTTTCAATCTGGCCTTTAATGTTCCTGGTAAGCCGGTCAAAGTTATTGACCATGCTTTTAGAGAGTACAACTCAGAATATGGCTATTGGCAAAGCATT
>JBCCJU010000121.1:0-18026 GCA_039027715.1 Cyanobacteria bacterium P01_C01_bin.120 | reverse complement strand
CGGATTTAAATCCCATTGAGCATCAATGGTTTGTTTTGAAAAACCGCATGCGAAAACAGATTCAGTCTGGCCAACCCTTTCGGCAAGTCGTTGACCAAGCTTTCATTGACTGACCGGATCTATCCACGGATTGCTATACCTGATATTCACTCTCGACTTCATTCATCAGACACCGTGGCAAAGTAAGTTGAATTGTCTTAATTATCCTGAGAAATACCACACAACGCTTTTTCTTCTCCTGTGGCGGTTGGATTGTAGCGAAGGTAGTTGTCAAGTTGGCTGCAGGCTCTTACCATCAGATGCTCAAGCTCTAATGGCAAAACAAACATTTTCCCTTCATTCGTCAAAAGTACGACGGATTTGCCATCAGGGGTAAATTCTATACTTTCAATAATCTCATCTATATTCAGAAAACCAAGGTCATTCAGAAAACCAAGGTCTATCTGAGAAATCTTGGCTTTGGCCTTCACATCCCACACATCAATACTCGAACCTGTTGTAAACACAAACAAGTCATGTCTTGGGTGAAAAGAAATATAGTAATTGACATCAAGGACTGACTCAGGATTGTAAACACCTAGATCAGCCAAATAACTCCCATTCGTTGAAAGTAAAAATGATTGGGCTGAACGATAGCTCGAATAGGCAACAGACATCAATAACTTAGAGCCGTTCGGAGAAAACTTAAAACGTATGAATTCAATGTCATCTGCTTCAATGCCGAGGTCAGATTTGATTTCTATCTTCCTAGTTTCCTTAGCGTATAGGTTGAAAATCTCAACATCACCGTTTTGATTTCGGTAAGCAAAGTACTGTTCACCAGGAGAAAAAACGGCATCTAGCTGGTTCCGGTGTGGGGCAAACTCTTTGATTAAATCACCATTAACATTATAAATGCGCCATGACTGCCAATCCCGATTGATGTCATCTGCAAGATTGTCTCTATTACGGCGACGAACGCCAACTGAATACTTATCCCTAAACTCATAACCAGAGCAGCCAAAAACCTCATATTCATTAACACTGAATTCTTCAATTAGAGACTCCTCTCCTGTCTCTACATTCAGGGTTTTAACAGTAAATTTTTCACTATTTTCTTCTATTACATTCAGTATGCCATTAGCAGCTGATGCACATAGAATGCCAGTTCCTTCTGTAGAAAAAGATTTGACCACTTCATTGTCAGTCAAATCCCAGACATCGAGTCTCCCCTCAGATTCGCTGATAGACAATGCAAAATTGCTGTCAGGAAGAAGCTTGAAATCGTCTAGCCCAGCTTCATGTTGAACCTTCTCTAAAAGTCTTCCACTGGCATTGAAAATTTGTAATGTATTGTCATGAAATAAATAAACCGAAGAGTTAGCTTCATTGACTCTATAGTTTACGTCTCCTGAGGAATTAGATTCAACAAAAGCCAGTTTTTCACCAAGCGTATTTAAGAACTCTATTCCATTACTAGAAAGCAGCAGAATATTGTCAGGCGTAAGTTTTATCCTTCCCCAATACTGGAGTGATTCTAAAGAACCATAGTCATGATAAGCATTGCTTACATAGTTTTGTGCCTCCCCCATCTGGAAAACTCTAATCTGGTTTCCTAACTCAAAACTACTACTAGCTTCATTTTGAAAAGCCAGCATTGTAAAATCCTCATTGTAGGAAACGATATTAGTGGAAGCTACACTCTTGACTGCAGATGTTATAGTTTGCTCCGATTGAAAAGCTTCATTAAGTTCCGCACTCTCTTGGACGCGATAAAGCGAAAGCCCATTTTCAGAGTTAGCCCTAAAATACTTTCCATCACGAGTGAAACTACCATAAACACCCAAAAATCTCCTAGGATGAAAACCACCCAATTGGATGATTCTTTTATCTCCTTCATCGGTTGGAGATTCCCAAACCTTAAACTGACCATCCTCGAAATAATCTTGAGTAATAATCCAACGATTATCAAGACTGAAGCTCAGGCGATCAGCACGAAATGAATATATATAAGCAGATTCAAGACAATTCCGAAGACTGCTAGATAATGAAGCGACATCCTCACAATCTAGTTTGACATATTTCTTTGATCTATCAACCTCCCATAAATCATGGAAATCATTATCCGCCCGTACGTTATCACCGTCACGACGAATAGCAATCAATTTTCCGTCGGGACTAAACTCATAACTTTCTCCTTCTAATGCGGCAACTTCAGCGCCATCAATATCCCATAGAAACACCCTGTCATCTGAGTATTCAGCAGCTTCTCCGGCTATAAAGCTTCCATTTTGATTGAAGGAAAATTCTCTTCCTTCTAGAACCTTTATAAGTTCACCTGTTATCGAATGCAGCTTTAGCTGTTTACTAATAAAATTCCAATATGCTTGCTGTTAGGGCTATATATCACTTCGGAGCCAGTAAATTCCTAAATTAGCTTACCTCTAACTTCATGTAGAGAGATATGTTCATTCTGAGAATCGACAACAGCAATAAAGCCTCCATCAGGACTAAAATGCACATACGAAATATTATGATTAAACTGATCGATTTTGTGTCTTGAAACTTGCTGGTTATAATCCCAAATTTCAATAGAGTTGTCATCTTGATAAATTGCAGCCAAGTCTTTTTCTGTATTAACTCCAACAAGAGAGCCCTGAGGATGATTTTCAATAGGGTTGCCATCTAAGTCAGATAATTGAAAGTAGTCGAATTCACCTATGTGTGAATTAACGACATCCTGAAATCTTGTTCGGTCAGTGGTGAGAATGGTTTTACTATTTGAGCTGAAGTCATAGAAGTTCTGTCCGGCAATGTTTCCTATCTTTTCCCCAGCTAAAGTATGAATAGAAATCTTCTCCTGGTAATTTCCTAAGAAAAGCTGTTTATGCTCTTCATGCACTAAGGCTTTATTGTCTGGGCTAAAGCGAATTTGGTTGGTTTGAAAGCCTGGAGTTACTGGAATTCTAGTGATTTCTCTATTGCTCTGGATGGCACTACTCAAAGCAAGTGAGAGGGTCAGTTGAATCGCTTGGCTAACATCCTTATTTTTCTGGAGGCTGAATAACTGTTGACTCACACCCAAGGCTTCTAGAATCTCATCAAAATTTTGATTTAAGCTTAGTCGGGTGAGCAGTGACTCAGTTGCCGAGACGATGGCTTTTTCCTCGGCTTGATAATAGTTGTTTTGGGCTACAGTTGCTTGGTTTTCTGCATTGTTTGCTCTTGCAGTTGCTACATCAGCTCTGCCTTCAGCCTCATCCGCAGCAACTTCCGCACTTGCCGCCCGACTAATTGCCTCTCCCGCCCGTTGTTGGGCAACTTCAAGCCCTTGCTGTGCTTCGGTCTCTCTAGCCTCGGCATCAGTTGCTCTATTATTCGCATCTTGAGCTGCGGTTTCTGCCTCATCAACATTATCAAGAGCCTTATTCCGTTCTTGCTGAGCTAAGTCACGGGCTTGTTCGGCCTCTTGCTTTTGACGGTCTAAATCCCTGGCTTCTTCGCCCAATTTGTCTGTCTCCGCACGAAGGGCTTCAACTGATCGCCAAGCAGTCCAACCCGCTATTCCCCCAACTGCCAGCACACCAGCCGCAATTAGACCACTCAATCGCAGACGACGATTTGCCTTTTGACTCGCCGCTTGCAGAATTTGGTTTTCTTGCTGAATGACCCTTGTTCCAGCTTCCCGACTCGCCGCTAGATATTGATAATCCACCTCATCCAAACTTTGCCCTTCCGCCCAGGCCTGCGCCTCTTCCAGCGCCTTACCCCGCAACAGTCGCGACTCATCCTCACAGCCCGAGTCCACCCACGCCTGCAACTCATCCCCATAGGGACGCAATTCTGCTAAGCCCGCACTCACCCAAGCATCGCTAAACACCGTTTGGTAAATGCGGTTATACACCGCCAACTGTCCCTGACGATCTACCACCAGTCCGGCCAGTCGCAGTGACATCTGCTCCGGACTGCCATCCGACATCACCGGTTCCGGTTGCAACACTCGCTGATATAGCCCCAGTAAGCGCCCGCGGCGCTTTTCACTGGTTTGCAAAATGCGGTCCCGTATCGTCTTCAGGTGCGGGGGCTCGTCCTGCACTTCCCAGTTATCGATGATGGCGGTATCGACCAACGCCGCCACCGTGTCTGCTTCCTGTCCATTTGGGATGGATGTGCCCGCCGTTTGCATCAGCTGACACACCTTTTGCGTCAAAAACGGTTGTCCCCCCGTCCAGTCCAGTACTGTTTGCAAGGTCACTTCTGGGCTGGCGGCGTGGGCAGACAGTCCTGACAGCAGGGGAGTCGCTTCAGCCAGCGTAAACCCGGTGAGTTCAATGGCGCGACCAATGTTAAAGGGGGTCCGCTGTTTATCCGTAATCAGCGTTGAGGGGGTCGCCACCCCGAGCAGAGCAAAGGTGAGGCGGTTAAAGGCAGCTTCTTCTGACCGATTGTTATAACACTCCCGAATCACCGCAAAGAAATCATCAGTGTTGAATTCCAGACTGAGAACGCTGTCAATTTCATCCAAAAAGATGACCACAGGTTGAGCCGTTTGGGGCAGCAATACATCGCCGAAAAACTTACCCAAACGTCTGACAGGAGTCAGGCGCTCACGTTCCTCCCACCAATCATCTAAATCAAAATCATCGTCTAGAGACAACTCATCGACAATCTTGTCCACAATGCTGAAATACCACTGTTCCGGGGTGATGCTGGTCGTCCCCATGCCGCTAATGTCGATGGGTACACAGGCAATCCCGTCTGCTTCCAGCCGCTGGGTCGTCTGCACTCGCAGGCTGGATTTACCCATTTGCCGCGAGTTCAACACGTAGCAAAATTCCCCCGCCTTGAGAGCCGCATAAAAGTCTTCATCGGCCTGCCGCCTTACGTAGGTCGGCGCATTAGCCGGCAGACTGCCCCCAACTTGATACCGATACTCCATCATCGATCGCTTACCCCTTACACAGACTCCGGATCAATCCCCAGTTCTCGCAGTTTCGTTTCTAATGATTCGATGCGCCGCTGATCTTGTTGTCGCCCCGTACGCTCTGCTGCGAGCTGCTCACCCAATTCCACATAGGTCAAAAATCGTTCGCCATCGGGTCGATAAATCTCTAACCCGTCATCCGTGGGCTGAAACCGAATGCCCAAGCGCGGGCTCACCCAGCCATTCATACTGTCCAATAGGGTTAGCGCGGCGGCTGACCGGGTGAGTCCTGTCAGCTCTTGTGTATCGGGATTGTAAATGTAGTATTCTTCCACGCCGTAGCGGTCATAAAAGTTCAGCTTGCGCAGCATTTCCCCAAACCGATTGCCTGGCGACAAGATTTCAAAAACCACTTGTGGCGGGATGTTGTCCTCTAGCCATTGCCGATAGGAACCCCGGTCGCCCTTGGGTCGACCAAAGGCCACTAAGACATCCGGGGCTTGCCGCAGATTAGACTGCCCCTCCACCGGATACCAGAGCAGATCCCCAGCGATAAACACCTCCGGGTTGTCAGCAAACAGCCGCTCCAAATTCTCTTTGATGGTCACTATCCACCGAAATTGCTTGGTGTTGTCTGCCATGGGCTGACCATCGCTATCGGGGTAAGTGATTGGCTGTGACAGATCAGGGGTGAGCGGTTGAGCCATAACCTCATTGACCTAGCTGGCCCTCGGAACATCTAAACGAGTGCGGAAGTATTGCCGGTAGAGATTGCAGAGCGGCACCACCTCATTGCCATGATATTTAACCAGGCCCATACTGTTTAACTTAAAAGCTTCAGTCGAGCCAATTTGCACTGACTGTGGGGACGCAATGACCTCCTTAAAGGCGGTCAGGAGGGCATCATCGGCTTCTAAGTTCAGCAAATGTCGTCGCAGATGATCGTTATACAGCCCTCCTTCCGTGGGGGCGTTGGTCAGCAACTCCTCCAGGGTGATGCGCTGGCGGGCAAGTTCGTATAGGGCCCCGCGCAACAAAAAGGGATGTCCCCCCACCAGATCGACTAATTGTTTTAGCTCCTCTGCCGCCAGGGTGAGGTGATGCCGCTGGATCAGATCATCAATTTCTGGTGCTTGGAGCTCCCGCAATTCCACTGGCACCCCCACATTAAAGGGAGAACGATTGATGCTCAGGGGCACATACACTTCCTTTGAGTGCACAATCACCATATGGAGGTTGCGCCAGCGATCGCTCGTTTTCCCTTCTTCATGCCACACCCGCAACATGCCAAAAAAGTCTGTGGCAATGTCCGCATGTTCAAACACCTGATCCACTTCATCCAGCCCCAGTACTAAGGGGGCATTCACCTCAGGCAACAGGTATTTTTCAAAATAGCGCTGACAGCGTCGCACCACGCCTCGGGTCCCTTTCCAGTAGTCGGGTAAGCGATCAGGCAAGTCCAATTCTTCCGTCATGGTGCTGCAAAACCACTGCAAAAAACTATCCAAATCTTGCAGGGTATCAGCATCCGCCGTTTGAAAACTCAAGCGCACCGAGCGGTAGCCGAGGCTTTCCGCATGGTGCATAATGCGCATCATGAGCGACGTTTTGCCCATCTGCCGGGGCGCTTTGATGCGGATCAGTGAACCGGGCCGGGCGATCGCGTCATAGCAGTCATGTTCGACGGGCGGGCGCTCCACATAGAAGGGGGAATCAATCGGCACTAAGCCTTCAGGGAATTCCAGCACCAGTTCATTAGCCGATGACGTCTCCGTAACTTTGGCGGCTTTAGTCGATGGCTTGGATGCTGATTTGGGTTGAGCACTATCTGGCACTTGGGAGAGTAGCACCTCATCCAATGAGATGTATTCAGATAGCAAATCTAAAACACTCTCTAAAGTCGGCCCGGTGGGGCCTTCAGCCCAAATTAGCAAATCACTGACGCGGTTGCCTTGGCTCCCCGTCGAGCCCGAAATAATTTCAGAGGGAGGATTCAGGGCGAATAAGATCTGCTCAAACTGTGCCGTCGGCAACGCGCTTAGCTGCTTGATCAGGCGTAGCCGTTCTTTCGGGCTCAAGGATAAATTCATTTCCATCTAAGCAGCCTGAATGAAACATGACACTAGATGAGTCTCAAATCAGTTTAGTTTATGACGTGGATGCAGTCGTCTACGAATGCTAATTTTCACCAACTCTTTAGCCACTCTGATAGCCCTATCTTCTCTATCCCTGGGAAAATGGAGTAGGCAAGGCAAGAGTTTCTTTGCTCGCTATTGTGCTCCCATCTGACAAAAAGAACATTGGCAAGACGGCGCCAGCACTTGGGTCAGCATCGGCGCGTGCGAAGCAGAATAGTGGTGTCGTCGATAGTTGGTTATTGTCGCGTCAGCAGCCGAGAACAAAGTAACAATAGCTCTGCTCTGGAGCAACAAATAGCCTATGTCAGGGAAGCCGGTGCAGAGGAAGTCCTGATTGATGTAGAGTCTGGTCGTTCTGGTCGAGAAGATGACAGAACCGAGTTCCAAAAGCTCATGAAGCTGGTGAACAGCAGCGGCTAGAAAAGGCCATCGTCACTCGGTTAGATCGGCAATAGGCACGCCAAATCTTGCATCAGTGTCAAGATATGCTTGCAATCCCGGCGGTGAATATGCAGGGAGACTTGTACTGAGTTAAGTCAATGGATGATTATCCAAGTTCTCTGCAAGCAGAGGCTCTACGAATACTCGAAGTGCTTGATGATATAGAGTTCGACAATTGTTTGCCACTGACGAGAGAATTCAACGACCTACCACCTCGGCCTGGCATTTATGCTGTCAAGCATAGGACTCAAGGCATTCTCTACATTGGTAAATCGGGTAACGTGAGAAGCCGATTCAGAGGCGGACATAAGGCTTTGGGATGGGCCTTGATTGATCGCATGAGTCCCGATGATATCCGGATTGCAGTTGCCATTCTATCCTTCAAATGGATTCGGCTATCATTGCAGCTAGAGCAGATCATCATCCGGCAACTTTTACCTCCCTACAACGAGCGCATCGCGATGGAGGACTAGACCAATGACCATATCTAATCCAGCTTCCAATAATCGCATCTTGGACTCCCTGCCGGATGGTATACGGTCGGCCCTGTTGAGTTATGCCCATGAAGCCGGGTTATCTCCCCAGTCAGTGATTGAGCTGATCATCATTCGTTTTCTTGAGCTGGATGTTGCGTTGCTCAAAAACAGACAACTCTCTATTAATGACACAAGTCTGTTAGCCAATCTGCCCGCTTCTCTACACGTTCCAATCAAGCAATACGCCAGCGAAGCTGAGGTTCCTTCAGAGTTTGTGATTGAGCTAGCGATCGCCCATTTCCTCGACCCAGACTCAGTCACCTTTGATGATTGCCGGGTTAGAGTACAACGCAATCTGGTCGAACAGCTCAAACAACAGGCCAGAAATCAAGCAATTACTGCTGCTTAAAGCAAAATGATGCGCTCAGCGATCGCAGAGGATTACCTCGCTGAAAAGATGCAAATCTCGAACGACTAGATAAATTCAATCTGTCCAACTATATCTTCTGGCTCAACCCACTCCCAAATCAGCGCCGGAGTTTTGACGATTTCTCCAATTTTGCGACTCCCCTGATGGCAATAGGCAATTCCTGAGTGGGGAACATTGGTCTGATGGAGTTTCAGAAAGTCCTCATCGTGGGTGAAAAGAACTCTTTGCTCTTTATCTGCAAAGGCCAGTTGCTCTGGGTCTGAGGCTCCAAGCAAGTCTTGTTCGGGTGTGGTGGTCACATCAATGCCTCGTCTACGTAAGCCTTCGGCCACCGCATTACTAACGTTCTCGTCAACGTGGAACTTAATCTGCCCTGACATTTCTTTCTTTAAGTTTCCGTTGCAGGATAGAGGGCGTTTGGGCGGATAGTTGACTGGCCAAGGCCGCGCTAGTGCGGATATCCTGGCGAGTTTCGTCTAAATGGTCGTAGTAGTAGGCTAGGGCAGCATGAACATCGGCTAGGGTAATACTGGGATAGTGATACACAATGTCATCAGGAGACATATTGAGGTGTTCATACCAGATCACGACATCTTGCACGCGAATGCGATGACCGGCAATGCGGGGTTTGCCACCGCAGATATCAGGGGTGATTTGGATGTGTTCTGAGATAGTTGTCATAAGCGTCTATGGGGTTGAGAAAGAACACCCACTATCCCTCCAGTTTACCGATTGGAGCAATCCATCATTTTTCAGGGCGATGACGCCTAGCCTTTCTAAGATTTGGTTAGAAAGATAAAGGAATCGAGAAAGAAAAAAGTTCAGCCCGACTGGCTAGCACTCTATTCAACTCTTATCTGGCAAAAGGAGCAATTGCAAGACGGCGCCAGCACTTGGGCCAGCATCGGTGCTTGTGAAGAAGAATAGCATTGTCGTCGATAGTCTGTAGCCGGTATCTGGAGAACTGAATAATCCGGGCCAATACCCACAATCTCATTAAGTCAGTGGGCTGTGGTAGCGATCGCTTAGTGATACCAAAAAGGTGGTTTCACAGCATGAAACCAGCATTCTGATTGAGATATCTAAGGACATGCCTTGCCGAATAGTCACCCCTCCTATAGATGGGATTAAAAATCTTGAAATTAATGGTCTGTAGAGTAGATCTCAATGAGGATGGCTAATTGGGTTATTAAGACACTCTAATTTCAGCATAATACTGCCTTCGACTATCTGGCAGCCCATCACTGATATTGGGTGAATGTAAAAGATTATCGAGGTAGAAGTCCATTCAACTTCCACAATTGTATGACCTTACGCAAACACCATACGAACCAAAGCAGAGCCACAGTAGTTTTATTGCCGTCGGGCAGCACCTTGTAAAAAGATCAGTTGATTTACGGTGTTCTTGAGGGTTACATACCTCCTACAACTAGGAAAGATAACCGCAGTTTTGGGGATATCCTTCCAGAAAGGATTCAATAGTTTCAATGACATGACTGATTAAGCTAGTTGTTAAAAACTGTAAATCCACCGATTGCGATCGCCGCTTAAAAATAAAAAGCGAGCGTACTAAACCATCAGAAAATCTTTTGAGATTGGCTATTTTTTACCTTGAAACATTTTTGCATTGGATTTTCAGCGTCAAAAAATATCGTCAAATCACTGACTGAAGTAGAACTTCAGCTAATTTTTGTCGGACTTTTAATTGCCGATTCTAGAATTTTATCAAGCCATTTAATTTTTGATTTTTATTGCTAGAGCAGGCATTGATTTGCGTGAATGAATTAGTTATTAAATCTGCTTTAAATACAGAACCAGGCTTTCTACAGTCAAGTTTGCGGTTTTCAAGCATCTTACAGATATACCAAAGGGTGAGGCCAAAACATCATGATTGCACAGGCTCCGATTAAGATGGATGCTGGTGTCAGACGGCAAAAATCGCTGACTAAAACCCTACGATCGCTGCTGATTGCTGACGATAATCCTCGCTATCGTCAGGCTTTAAGAGCTTTTATTGAGTTTTATCGCCATACGCACAGTGGCTGGTTTGAGCAAATTTATGAAGTTGATCGCGGGTGTGCCTGTGTGGAAATAGCGATCGCTGAACAGCCTGATTTGATCATGCTGGATTTGGAATTTTTGGCCGATAACGAATCAGGTCTCGACATTTTTGATCAACTGAAGCAGGCGGGATATGAGGGTAAAGTCGCTATCGTTTCTGGCCATGATGACTCGCAGATGATCTTTCAGGCGATGAAGTCAGGAGCCTGCGGCTATTTGCTTAAAGATCGCCTGACGACGCAACTGCCCAATGCCCTGAAAGCTTGGGCTAGGGATCGCGTTTATCTTGAAGATGAGGTGACAACGCGCTTTTTCTCAGTATTCCATCATCGGAGTCGCCCCCCGGCAGACATGACTGATGCGCTCACCAACCGCGAAAGTGAGGTGCTCAAGCTTTTAGTGCACGGCGCGTCGAATCAGGAAATGGCCAATCGGCTCTACATCACTTCTGGCACTGTGAAAGCTCATTTGACCTCAATTTTTAATAAGCTGCACGTAAGCAGCCGCACTCAGGCAATTATCCGGGCCGTTAAAACGGGCTTGGTCATGATTGAGGAAGCAGAGTTTGAGGGAAGATAAGGCTGAACTGAGCGCCGCTGCGAGCCAGGTTGTTGACCCAAATTCGCCCACCGAGTTCTGCCACAATTTTGTGCACAATCGAGAGACCTAGTCCTTGACCTCCTGGGCGGCGAGTATATCCTGGTTGAAAAATGTCATGGACCGCTGCCGCCGGAATGCCCGGCCCTTGATCAGCAATTTGCATCAGCACTTCACCGTCAAATTGCTCCCAAGTCCATTCAATCAAACCGCCATCGGGACTAAAGGCGATCGCGTTGCACAGCAAGTTATCAACGATTTGACCCATTTGATGGGGATTGGCCTGCAGCCAAACCGTCGTTGCGGGAATCTTTAGAGTCAAATTTTTGGCCTGTAAAGAAAGCGAAAAGGCCTGACCGCGATCGCTCACTAACTGACGTATGTCAACCACAGGCAATGCCGTAATCGGTGATTTTTGCTGGCCTAAAATTGCAGTTAAGCGCTCGGCAATTTCCGTCACTGTGAGGCGTAAATTGTCGGTAACGTTGCGGCATTGACTATCCAAAGAATGCCCTTCTAACAGAGATAAATACAGATTCACTAATCCTAAGGATTGGCGTACCTGATGCTCAACGCTATGCAGAACAGACTCTAACTCAGCCGTTTTTGTCTGATGACAATGCTGCTGTTGCCAAAGCTGTAGATGGCTCGAGATCGCCCGCACGACGATTTGTAACCGCTGGCTTTGCTCAGTCTCTAAAAGCTGATTGGTGATAACTAATAATCGATTCTCATAAGATAATGGTGCAATAGGCAATATATACAGCCACTGATATGACTTTAGGCAAAGCTGGCTGATATTAATGGGGTAATCTAGCGATGTTGCGGCGATATTTGTTGTTTCCCAGCTAAGCTTTTCCTGCAGGTTAACGTCAAAATTAAGCTGAGAATCAAGAATCTGGCTGGTCCAGCCTAACCTTTGGGATTTCGGATCAGTAAATTGGACAACATAGGCGCCAACGTGAGGAATTTCTATTACTGATGACAAGATGAGCTGCAGAGAATCTTTAACGTCATCATCAGGTAGAGCAACTGGAGCAATTTTGTTGCTGGTCATTGATTTTACAGCTTGATTCATAACCATCCCTTTGCAGCAATAAAATAGCAGTCTAGAGGCGTTCGCTTGTTAAGGCCAAAATTTATGCATTAGCTCCCTGGCGCCCTCTAATCTTGAGAATACTGGATTTAATCATCCCTAGAGTTGATGCCAAGAGCCGAAACGCAATTCGACTGTGCCAGTCCTCTATGTCAGTCTTGAGGATGAATTCAAAGGCTGCCTCAAGCAGAAACCAGCCGAAAATAAGTTAGTTGCTCTTGCTAAATCCCCTACCATTAACCAGTTTCCAAAGAAACAAAGCCTGCACAGTTGATTATTAAGATAAACGACACAGTCTTCGCCAAAATTAATTTAGCATGACCGAATTTTAATAAAGTTTCATATATTTCTTTCTGGTAATTTTAAGCCTGAATCGCTTAAATCATCTAATAGAGAGACTTCTATTTTAGATTTTTCCAATAAAAATATAGAGGTCTTCTGACATAAAAGCCACTGACTTAATTGCGCAAATTATTCTTTAGCGAAAATGATTATATTAGCTTTGGGTAGCTTTATTGATTATGTTCAGTAGGCTCCAGTATTATTACGCAGCGCCTATGAAATATTTTTACTTTTGCCTGGAATATAAAAAAGAATATTTGAGAAGATATCTTGGTTTATTTAAGGTCATGTTTTTTGGAGTCTTTGGCGCTCTTGTTCTAATTACTGGCTTAAAGTTTAGGATTTTGCCGAAGAAGGAATTAAGGATATCAGTAAGTGTTAAGGCTGATAGCTTTGGCTTTCATTAATTATTAAAAATTTAGGAATTTAGATCTCGTTCCTAGATAAATTGCCTAGGTCTGACTCACAGATGTCAATCGATTAAAGCTTTTGATGTCAGAATTTCGACTAAAGTCTAACTTGAATTTTGCTGTCTAAGGCTTCAATGAGGCTGTGTATTCTGTTGTGTCAACCCAGGCTGTTGAATGATTCCAGCGGTGTCACAAACACTGGCTCGAATTTTGGCCCGCCAGACCTCGCTGGAGACGGTGCGGCAGGTGAGTTTTGACCGTCCACAGCGCTTTTGGCGAGCGCAGTCGGCAGTGGTCAATCTCTATGCCTATGACGTGCGTCAAATAGGCGCTGAAACAGAAGGCTTATCAGTGGCTGAGCCGGTGGTCGCGATCGCGGATTGGTCTTCGCTGCCGGCAATTGACAGTCAGGTCGAGATTTCGTTTCTCATGGTGGCTCGTGACTGGACCCGCCTTGGAGAGCAGCAGTTGCTAGCGGAAGCGATCGCTTATTTTGCTAAGCATTCTGAGCTCCCTGAAGAGGGTCTGGTGCCAGCGCTGCAGGGACACGGCAGGATTGCGATTGAGATTGCCCAACCACTCGACGTGATCGCTTTGTGGCGTGCCTTAGAGGCTCCGCTGCAGCCCGCGCTCTATCTCAAAGTTACGGTGCCCCTGAGTCAGTTGGCCGGCTGCCCCCAGCCAGCAATTTTGCCGATATCGCCCCGGTCAACGCAACCGCGTTTCTGGCGCTGATAAGGGATAGAAATACCCTGTCGTTCTTGCCTCTAGGCGGAGTGCAGGGGGTGCATCAGCAAGGAAAGGTTGTGATGCGATGTTCTCGGAGTTTTGCTCCCCTGTGCCGCAGCAGTTTTGTCGAAAACTGCTGGCAAGCTACGACTGCTTATATTTATGAAGAGGCTTAAGTTATGCCCAGATTGGATTATTTTGCGCCCGGTGTTTACATCGAGGAAGTGAATCGTGGTAGCCGCCCGATTGAGGGGGTGCCAACGGCGGTAGCCGGATTTGTTGGCTTTACCGAGGATATTCGAGGCGGCGCAGCGCCCCTCAAGCCCATGATGGTCACCAATTGGGACCAGTATCTGGAATATTTTGGTCGGCCCAATTCCGATGGCTTTACCGACTTCAATGCGTATCTGCCATTTGCCGTGTACGGCTGGTTTTTGAATGGTGGCGGTCGCTGCTACGTCGCTAGTGTGGGCACGCAACTGCCAGGAACGGAAGCCCCCGCCACTGCGGCATCGGGCACCCAGATCCTAAATCGGCGGCGGCGGCCCACCCTGAGCCTACTGCGGCGGTCAGCGGTTAGCGCTGAGAGTGAGGAAACTGGCGGCAGCCTGGTGACCCAGTCGCCGAATGGCGATCGCCCGCCTTCATTCTCTGTTCGCATTAGCGACAGCACTCCCAAGGCCAGCGACGATGCCAATAACTTGCCCGCGGACACTGGCGAATATTTCTCAGTATCAGTCATGGATGGCGACACTGTGCTGGAGCGCTACGACCACCTCAGCATGGATGCCGATGTGGACACTGACGTCGCCGACTATGTGGTGACGGCCCTGGCTGAGTCGGAAATCCTGGAGGTGGCGGATATTTCCCAAAGTGGCAGTCCGCTGGCTCGTCGCCCCAGCAATGGCTACTGTGAGGTCAGCCCGCCGCCGTTTATCCCCAGTCCGCAGAGCTTTTCTCGCGACGTGGAAGGCGTGCGCGACGATCGCACAGGCGTCCAGGGACTGTTGGAAATTGACGAAATCACCATTCTGGCCTGTCCTGATCTGATGCGGGCTTACGAAGTGGGCCTGATGAATTTGGATCAGGTGCACGGCGTCATGGATCTGATGATCAGCAACTGCGAAGGGGCTTCCTCAGGGGATATTCCCAATCCGCCCAATCGTATGGTCGTGCTCGATCCGCCGCCCAATCGCTACAAGCCTCAGGACATCAGCAATTGGCTATCGCAGGAGTTCAACCGGCGATCGCAGTTTGCAGCTCTCTACTATCCCTGGGTCACTGTGGCGAATCCTCGCGACAACGGTCGGCCCATTTCCGTGCCCCCTTGCGGCCACATGATGGGCGTTTGGGCTCGCACTGACGAAACTCGCGGCGTCTATAAAGCGCCCGCCAACGAAGTGCCTCGGGGCGTTTTGGGCTTGTCCTATGACTGCAACTTCCGGGAGCAAGAGCTGTTGAATCCCCTAGGCATCAACTGCATCCGTTCCTTCAATAATCAGGGCATTCGGATTTGGGGAGCTCGCACTTTAGTCGAACCCGACCAAACTGAGTGGCGCTACATCAACGTCCGCCGCCTGATGAGCTACATCGAAAAGTCTGTGGAGTTGGGCACTCAATGGGCGGTCTTTGAGCCCAACGACGAAGACCTGTGGGCTCGGGTGACTCGCACCATCAGCAACTTCCTGACGGGGCTCTGGCGACAGGGTGCCTTGATGGGCAGCAGTCCCTCCCAAGCTTTCTACGTAAAGTGTGACGGCGAGCTAAACACTCCCGACTCCATGATTTTGGGGCGATTGTATGTGGAAATTGGCGTGGCGCCAGTGCGACCCGCTGAATTCGTTATCTTCCGCTTTAGTCAGTGGACCGGCCAAGACGAAGGTTAGCGATCGCGAGAAACCTCAGAGTGAAAGGGGAGTAGGGGAGTAGGGGCGCAGGGGAGTAGGGGAGTGAAGGAGTTGTTAAGTACGCTTTGATTGGCGACTCGATGGCGGAAATTAGGCGATCGTTGCGATTGCCATCGCCGGCAAAACGCCCGCATTAACTGGGGTCAGGATTTGCGCCATGGGGCACTCACTAGCTGCTCTCACAGGCGAAGCTTACGCCCAAAATACTCCGCCAAGTCAGGCTCCTAGCTGAATTTGTCCATTTCTCACCCTGCTACCCATTCACCCTGCTACCCATTCACTCTGCTACCCCTCCACCCATTCACCCTGCCACCCCTCCACCCCTCCATCACCAAAATTAAGGATTCATCATCATGGCGAATACCCTAGCCACTACTGGCTCAAGTAAGTTTTATATCAGCTGGGAAGGCATTGAAGAACTGCCTATCAAAAGCATTACCGAAGTGAAATACGAAGCTAAGACCACTGGCGGTCAGGCTCCTTTGGAGTGTGGCAAAGGCGGCAAAACTAATCGTCAATCCAGCTCTGGCGGGTTTGACTCCAGCCCTACCTTGACGGTTGAGGTTTATCTCAGCGGGGAGGCCATCAGCGCTAGTCGCATGATGCACGACTGGTTTAATCAGGCAAAACCCGCCAGTGATCTGGGCGAAGGCGACTGGGCCAACGCCCGCAAGAGTGGCTCAGTGGTGCTTTACAGCCCAGATGGCGACGAAGAAATTGTGCGCTGGAACTTTGTTCAGGCTTGGATCAAGAGCTACAGCCTGGGCGATGCGGACGCCACTGGAGAAGAACTGGCGGTGGAATCCTATGAGTTTGTCTGCGAAAAAATCGACAAGATCATTGCCGGTGCTGATCCCAGAACTGCGACAGCGATCGCCGCATAAAAGTCGCCTAGAGGCAGTCACCGCTGCCAAATTTTCTCCCACGTAGCTATTTCAATTATTGACGAGGCATTTCTGACATGGCCCAAACTCCGGAATATTTAACTTACAGCCGCTTTTTCTTTGAGCTGAGCGATGGCGCTACTGGCAATAGTCAACAGCTAAAGATTCAGAAGCTGAGCGGCTTAAACATCAATTTAGAGGTCGCTGGCGAAGGTGAGTCCATTGGTCTACAAAAAGGACTCAAGAGCAATACTCAGTTCACGATCGCGTCGACTTCTTTTGAAAACCTGTCTCTAGAATTTGTTACCACGGTGGAAAACGATGTTTTGGAACTGTGGTATAAAGCTTGTCACCCCACCAGTTTTGCCGGTGGCGGTACTGACTGGAAAAACAATCGTTCCACAGCATCCGTCGTGTTCTTGAATCAGGACGGCAGCGAAGGAGCCCGCTACAACATCATTGACGCCATTCCCACGACTTACACCACGACTCAGTTGGCCTCAGACAGCACTGACATGTTTAAAGAAACGGTCGAAGTGCACCATGCCGGTATCCACCGCGTGAAGTAAGGGTTAGCTTCTCTGGCGATCGCGGTTATATCCACTTCCCGATTTTTGATGGTGGATGCGAAACCGTTTTCAACTTCTGCTACTGCCGGATTTTGGCGTCTCACGTGGGGTGCGCGTAGGCGTTAGCTCTGACTTGCGAGGAAACCGACCGTGACAAAACTGGCCCACGAGATTCTGACTACCTCTCGCTTTTATGTCGGTCTATTTTTGGACGGCAGCGACGAAGCGGTGGACGGCTATTTTCAAGAATGCAAGGGCATGAAAGCCAGTCAGGATGTGATTGAGTGCCCGGAGATTGTGCCATTGGCCTGGGGCAATGCCAGCCATGGGCGGTTTTCCAATGTCAAAATTCCGGGCAACTTGAAACTCAGCAATATCACCTTGGTGCGAAGCTTGCGATCGTCTCGCACGCTATGGAAATGGCTGATGGACGTACAGGAAGGGGCCTGGGCCCAGCAGCGGCGCAATGGGGCGATCGTCATCTATCGCCAGGACGCCAGTGAGGGAGCCCGCTTCGTGTTTGAGCGGGCCTGGCCGGCCAGTTACAAATGCTCCGACGTGAAAGCCGCTGGGGGTGAGCTCGCGGTTGAAGAGCTGGAGCTGGCCTGCGAGGTGTTTGAACGGGTAGAGCTGAGCAGTGAAGCGGAGTGAGTTGGGCACGCCAAACTCAGCATTCATACGTTGATAGGGAACCGTTATGTCTTTGCAAACTGAATTTGAATTTATGCTGCCGAAGGGCTACCTCGATGGAGAAGAACATCTGCACCGTGAAGGGCATATGCGCCTGTCCCGCGCCGTGGATGAAATTGTGCCGATGTCTGACCCACGAGTGCAGGCCAATCCGGCCTATTCTACCGTGCTGATTTTGTCACGGGTGGTGACGCGCATCGGCAATATGGAAGCCATTACGCCAACGGTAATTGAAGGCTTGTTTGCCGAAGATTTGCAGTTTTTGCAAACGTTTTATCGCAAGATTAACGGTTTGGTGAGTTGAGTCGAGGGGCGGCTGTTGGCACTAACGCTTTAAATGCATGAGTAACTAT
>JBCCJU010000120.1:0-18038 GCA_039027715.1 Cyanobacteria bacterium P01_C01_bin.120 | reverse complement strand
GGCCAAAATAGCGGCTTCCACTTCTGCCGGCTGTACTTTTTCGCCGCCGGTAATAATCAGGGCGGTTTCGCGACCTACCACATGCAGAAATCCGGCTTGATCGAGATAGCCTAAGTCGCCGGTCCTTAATGGCGACGTGATTCTTGCTGTTCCAGAGGCCAACGCCAGGGACTGAGCCGCGATCGCGATCGCTCCCACTACACCGGGCGGCAAGTCACAACTAGTGGCATCCTGAATTTTGAGCTGCGCATGGGGCAAAGCGCGACCACTGCTGGCCTGCCCCGAAAGGAATTCCCTGGGCAGCAGGGTGGCTACCTGGGAGGCAGTCTCCGTCATGCCGTAAGTGGGGGCTAGGGGCAGTCGCAAATCTCGACTGACGGTCAGCAGGCTAGGCCAAGGCGGTGCTCCTCCTAACAAAATTGCCGTGAACTGCTTTAGCCAGGAAACTGTGTCCCAAGATGCCTGCAGCGATCGCTGGAGCTGAGTCGGGACTAAAGAAATAAAAGAACTAGAGGAGCCGACAGCATCGTCTGACGGGATAATTTGGCTGATAGGACCCTGCTGCAACCACGCCTGAAACGTTTGCACCACTAGCTTTCCGCCGGTTAGCCAGCACCGCAGGGCCTGCATCAGTCCGCTGACGTGATACAGCGGCAGCAGGCAGTAGGCATTGACTGTAGGACAATCAAAGTGCTGACAAAATCCTTGCACAGAAGCGGACAGGGTTTCCCACGTGTGTGTATCGAAGCGGATATTGCCGGAAGAGCCACCGGTGGGAATGAGGATGGTGGATCTGGGTGGTTGGGTGGCTGGGTGGCTGGGTGGTTGGGTGGCTGGGTGGCTGGGGGAGTGGGGGCTCTGTACTTTGTCCTCTGTCTTACCTGGAGCCTTTATGAGCGGGGGGACAGTGCCGATTGCGATGTCGGGGTGGCATTGGGCGGCGACTTGCTGCCATTCTTGGTGGCCCCATTGGGGGTTGGCGAGCCAGAGGCGGCAGGGATGCGCTGTAGCGGCCAAAAAGGCGGCGAGAAACCTGACAGGGCAAGCTTCAGCCAATAGGATGTCGTGTGGCTGGTGCGTGGCAAATTGCGCCTGAAATTGCTTGAATTGGGACCAAAAGGTGTGGGCTTCAGGGGCCATCAGCCAGGCCTCACCGTGGCGCTGCTGAGCGATCGCTGTCGGGCTTAAAGTTGCTGCCATAGGTCGGCCTCGCTGCAGTGGGCCCAAACATCGACAAACCAGTGATCGACGCCAAATCCTAGCGCTCGTTTAGGCAGGCCTGCGGTCCAGAGACGTTGAGCCAATGTCAAAGCCGCAGAGCGCCCAATGGGTGTCTCCAGGGCTGATGACAGCACGACGTCTAGCCGATGCTTTAAGCAATAGTCGAGCAGCCGCTGAGGAAAGCCCGCGATCGCTGGTTTCACAACATACACCACTTGATTGCCGATCCGCTGCTGCACCTGCTGTAACTGCTGCAGTGTCGCTACTGATTCATCCAGGGCAACGGACGTGGTGAACTGGCCGGCGATTTGGGGCAGCCAGTCGATAATTTGGTCGGGCGGTAAAGGCTGTTCCAAAAATTCAATCGCCACCGGAGCGCGATCGCAGGCTGACAGCCAGGCCGCAGCAGCTGTGGCCGTTAAACCGCCGTTGGCGTCAAGCCGCAGTTGAGCGGGCGGCGGCAGACTTTGGGCTAAATCACTCAGCAGCGACAATTCATCGTCAATGCTAGCCACCCCAATTTTCCATTTGAAAGTGCGGTGTCCTTGCTGCCAGAGCGGTTGCCAATGAGTCAGGGCCGCTTTACCGGGGGGCAATAGCGCGCAAATGTCAGCAGGGGAGGGGGAAAGCGAGGATTTTGGAGCGAGCTTTGCAGTCAGGCGATCGCGGGCGGAACCAAAGCCAAATTGACAGGCGGGTAGCGTATCGGGAATTTCAGCAATTTTGTCGACAGTGAAATGGCGCGGCCAGCGATCGCAAAGTGCTTGGGCCTGGGCTAGCGTTTCGGTGCCGAACCAAGGCAAGGGAGCAATTTCACCAAAAGCTGTCTGACCGGCCTCGTGCTCTAAACGCAGAATCAGTCCAGTCCGCTCTTCCCAGCATCCGTGGGCTGTATGCAGCGGTTGCCGAAAGGGGCGGCAATAGGATTGCACCTGCAGCGTCAGCATGAACTAACTCCCAGCAATCACCAGCCCCAGACTCAGCAGTATGCCGCTCCAGAAATGAAAGCCAATAGCATAAAACTTCGCGTTAAAGATCTTGGCCGGCAGGTGGTGATAGGCCAACACATGGCGCGACAGGCGTACTGCCGAAATGCTGCTGAGCAAAGCCACTAGGGACCAGCGCGGAAAGTAGCCGGCGATCGCACCGCCAGCAATCAGCAACAGGACCAAACCACACAGCCACGGCACCAGCTGCGCCCCCCGTCGGGTGCCCAACCGCACAATGGGAGAGCGCTTGCCGGCGGCTAGGTCGTCCTTTACCTGATGAAAATGCGAGCACAGCAGCACCAGTGACGTGGTGACGCCAATAATTATCCCAGCCACCTGACTACCCACCGACCAGCTTTGGGTCTGACTGTAGTAAGCCGCGCCAACTCCTAATGGTCCAAAGGCAAAAAAGCACAGGATTTCGCCTAAACCCTGATAACCCAGACGAAATGGCGGGCCTTGGTAGATATATCCCAGAAGACAGCACAGCAAAATTAGCAGCAGCACTGTCGGATCTTGCTGCCGTAGAGCGATCGCCAGAACGCCCACCAATCCCAGGCCCAAACAGCCGTTGCCAATGATAAAAATGAGGCGCTTGTCTTGCGTCAAATTTACTAAGGAATGGGCTTTATTGACGTCAATTCCGGTTTCGGAGTCAAAGACGTCATTGCCAAGATTTTCCCAAATCAGGATTAGAACGGCAGCTACAACAAGACCGAAGAAGATGCCGACATTAAAGCGCTGGGTCTCGGCAAAGGCTAAACCGCTGCCCACCAAAATCGGCATAATTGCCACGCTGTACATTGGAGGTTTGAGCGCGGCTAACCATAGTTTGCGCTTTTGCGAAGCTTCAATTGAGGTCGTCATCTCCAAGGCCGCAAATTCGAGGGCCCATCTAGCATAGATCGCTCTGGCGGTGGCTGGGTAGCTGAGTAGTGGGGCGGCGGGATGGTGAACGGCTATTTGCCTGTGCAAGGTGGTGGAGTGAAGAGAGTTGGCAACCCAGAACTCAAAACTCAAAACTCAAAACTCATTCATCAGTTGCGCTTTGAAAGAGCTAGGGCTTGACGGCGGCAATTCTGCAGCTATGTTTGCGGGCCGGTCAAAAAATCGACGATCGCTCCGGCAATCTCTTCATTACCAGTGTTAGAGAGGCGCTGGTTGGTGCGAGGGGGATGAGGAGAGTGGTGCAAAAAGTCCCAATTGCCCTCGGCGAATTCGACAGGAGCCAGGATTTGATGATAGCTATGGTCTTGCAAGTTTCTGACCAGAATGGGACCCTCCGCAAAGTTGTCACGGGTGACGGTGGTGACGGGAATTGCCAAGCGACAGGCTTCCGAAAAAGTACTGTAACCGGGTTTGGAGATGACGCGTCCACAGAGCGGCATAAAGTCCACGGGGCGCAGGGCGCGATCGCTTACTTTACATAAATTGGCCAGGTTAGGAGCCGCCTGGTCAAAAGTAATAAACTGCCAATCAGCAAAGCGGGCCAGGTTGGCGTAAGGAATGCCCGCCAGCCCCAGCCCGCCAAAGGTGAGGAGAATGGTTTTCTCTTTAGCAACAGTTAAGTGAAAGCGCGATCGCAGGGTCGATTCGGCAAAGCGAGGCGTTCCCCCGGTTAAGCCCACATCCGTAATATGGGAAAAAGCCGTCATCGGCTCATGGAACGGCAACCGCAAGAGGCGATCGCAGTGGGCAAAACAGCCGGCAATCCAGTCGGCAATGGCGACAAACTCGCCGCCCCAAGGGCGATAGATAAAGTCCCAGCCAAAGTTGCTCATCATCCAGCAGGGAATGTTGGCAGCTTGAGCGGCGATCGCAATTAATGGTGGAATGTCACCGAGCACTAAGTTAACGCCGGCAGCGGTAAGAAAGGCAGCTTCTTCTTCCACTAAAACAGCTTGCTGCTCGCGGATTTGCTGCAGCGCTGTCAGCGTGGCGTCCTTGTCTATTGTCAAGCTGTCTAGCTGTAACACGCCAATGTCAAGGGCTGCTTCCCGCAGCGTAAACGGCCCGTCAAAATAGCTTTCCAATAGCCAGCGAGGCGTTTTGGTTGCCAGGATGATATTTACATTGGGCATCATCTGCCGTATCGTAGCCGCCACGGCGGTAGCCCGAGTCGCGTGACCAAAACCGTGATTGGTAATCGCGACATATAGCGTTTTGGTTGACATGGGTACTCCTTGACGGCCTGCCGTATTGCATCATGCCTGAAGAGAAGCCGTTCGCCACCAATATGACTCCAGCTGATGTCGGCTTTGTACTCGCACCCAGTAATATTCGGATGCTAAAGCCCCAGCCAGATGGCTGGTTGTCTTGGCCTCACAAAACTGGCAGCAGCGGCAAAACAAAAGGCCCGTTCCGAGGAACGAGCCTTTGCAGCAATTAGAGGCCAACGCTTGAGACTAGAGCTGCGGAATTAGCTGCTCTTTCTCTGGCACAGTTGTGTATTCCGAGACAATCTGGCGGAACTCGTCGCCGTCAATGCTCTCTTTCTCGATTAGTAGGTCAACGACGCGATCAATCACAGCGCGATTCTCTTCAATCAGGCGCTTAGTATCGTCATAGCAGGTCTCGACAATTTTGCGCACCTGCACATCAATGCCGGCAGCAATATTCTCAGAATATTCTGACCGGTTCATCCAGTCGCGACCCAGGAAAACCTCACCCTGAGAGCTTTCCAACGACAAGGGACCCAAATCAGACATGCCAAAGCGAGTCACCATTTGTCGGGCCATCCCAGCTACCTGCTGCAGGTCATTGCCAGCACCGGTTGTGACTTCAGCATCGCCAAAAATCACGTCCTCAGCAGCACGACCGCCCAAAGTACCCTTGATGCGAGCCAGAATTTGAGATCGAGAAATCAAAGTTTGATCTTCGCTGGGCGTGAACCAAGTTAGACCTTGAGCCTGTCCGCGAGGAATCAGCGTCACCTTCTGAACCGGATCGTGATCCTTCACTAGGGTGCCAATAATGGCGTGTCCTACTTCGTGATACGCAATCAGGCGCTTACTCTTGCTGTCCACCAAGGGAGTCCCTTCCATACCGGCGACAACGCGGTCAACCGCATCGTCGATTTCGGTCATGGTGATGCCTTCTTTACGGCGGCGAGCCGTCAGAATAGCCGCCTCATTCAGCAGGTTGGCTAAATCTGCACCGGTGAAGCCGGGAGTGCGGCGCGCGATCGCATCCAATGACACCTCATCCGATAGCTTCTTGTTGCGAGCATGGACATTAAGGATTTCCAGACGGCCCTTGATATCCGGCGGCTCCACCATCACCTGACGGTCAAAGCGACCCGGACGCAGCAGCGCCGAATCCAACACGTCAGCTCGGTTAGTAGCTGCGATGATAATAATGCCGGTGTTGCCCTCAAAACCATCCATCTCAGTCAAGAGCTGGTTTAACGTCTGCTCACGCTCATCATTGCCGCCACCAATACCGGCCCCACGCTGGCGACCAACTGCATCAATCTCATCAATAAAGATGATGCAGGGAGCACTCTCTTTCGCCTTCTTAAACAAATCGCGAACGCGAGAAGCCCCAACGCCGACAAACATCTCAACAAACTCGGAACCCGAAATGGAGAAGAAAGGCACGCCTGCTTCACCGGCGATCGCTTTGGCTAGCAAAGTTTTACCAGTTCCAGGAGGGCCCACCAGCAAAACACCCTTCGGAATGCGAGCGCCAACGGCAGTAAACCGCTCTGGCTTCTTCAGAAACGTAACAACTTCCTGTAGCTCCTCTTTAGCTTCTTCAATGCCGGCAACATCATCAAACACAACGCCAGTCTTAGCTTCCATCATGAAGCGCGCTTTTGACTTACCAAAATTCATTGCTTGCCCAGGGCCACCAGGCGCGTTGTTTGAACGGCGGAATAAAAAGAATAGTCCACCAATTAACAAAAACGGAAATAGCAAATTCCCTAAAATTCCCCAAATTGCCCCAGTGCTGCGGGGGGGATGAGAATCTAGACTGACGTTGGCATCTTTGATGCGGGTAATTAACTCGGGAGCATTGCCCGGCAGGTCAACCCGCCAGCGCTGCACACGATTGTCGAGCTGCGTATCCATCGCTTCGACGATCGCGGTTCTGCCGCCATCGTAAAGGTCGACTGACATGACGCGGCCAGCATCTAAATAATCTAGAAAGCGGCCGTAGGTCATTCGGGTATTGGCGGCATTTTGACCAGAATCCATGGTGTTGGTCGAAAATGTCCCCTGCCAGAAAAAGAACCCTACAACCAGGATGGGTAGTGCCCACAGCAGGACGACTCTCCAAGAAAGTTTCATAACCAGGTGGCCTCTAAAGCATCGGTAAACAAAAAAGCTTTAAGTCTTAGAGACAGGCAGTGCCTTTAAGAACATAATCTTTTAACTAAAAGGTGATTCAACTGTACTTTTGCCTAAAACTCAAGGTTGAATCTGCATATCGCAACCCTAATAAAATGAGCGCTGCTTAAATAAATTTAACGTAATTTCTTGAAACTGAGCAAACTAATGTCATCATCTCCGCGCGATCAGCGATCGCTGCAGACCACGATGCTGCGTTACTATGAACGTCGCCAACCAGAGTATGAGGCAATTTACGCTAAGCCTGAGCGCCAGCCGGATTTGCTTTGGCTAGAAGAACAACTTTGTAGTCTTGTCGCTGATAAGCGGGTGCTCGAAATTGCCTGCGGCACTGGCTATTGGACAAGGCGTATGGCCAAATTGGCGGCGTCAATCCATGCAACCGATATGTCTCACACGCTAGCCGCCGCTGCTAGAGCAAGCTATGGCCATGGGGCGGTCACAGCCGGTGTGGTGGACGCATTTAATGTGCCGGCGAGCCCTGGCGTTGACTGTTTGGTAGCAGGCTTTTTTCTCTCCCATGTGCTGATTGCCCGCAGGCCAGCTTTCTTCGGCGGCTTGGCTAAAGCGTTGGATCTCGGAGTCCGGCTGGTTTTGTTCGACAATAAATATGTGCCGGGCAGCAGTACGCCCATTTCCAGACGCTCGAAGACTGGCGATACCTATCAACAGCGGCAGCTTGCCGACGGCAGTGCCCATGAAGTGATTAAAAATTTTCCCGTCGCTGATGAACTAAGCGCTTTATTAGCTCATTACTGTAGTGACGTAGAAGTTTTGGAGCGCGAGTTCTTTTGGCTCGCTACCGGCATGTTGAACAGCTAATAATTCGCTGCAGCGGCAGCTTGGACCTAATTAGAGCTGCTTATCATGACCATTTATGAATAAACCGGGTTGACTAAGGCAATGTGCAATCAAGCAAGACTGTTGCCTTGAAGTTACCGAAGCCAGCTCAATATTTGGCCAATCCCAGCCCAAGGCGATCGCCTTGGGCTGGACGTTAATTCTTGGACGCTGCCGATTATGTATTGCTATGCAGCCATGGGCTGGTCATCCCCAAAACCGTGACGCCTGGGCTGCTGACCTGAAGCCAACAGTTTGCGCAACCGAGGAATCGCAGCGCTGTCATAAACCTTAAACTCACTTTCCACGGTGGCTTGGGCTGTCCGCACCGCCTGGTTAAGCACCAGAGAGCCTTTGGGATCGGACACAGAGCGGTGAAACGTGCCCGGCGGTAGCCGCAAAATATGCTGGTTGGCGTTCAATCGTACCGTGTGAAACGGATATTCCCAGGCAAAGTTCACTAGATAAAAAGTGCGACCGCCGGATACGGCTAGCAAATTGTCTTCTTGGTTGGGATGGAAGTAAAACTGCCAGGCACCTTCAGCGGAATTATTGGGGCTAACGGCTGGCCCATCATGAAACACGAGGTCTCGAGCGTTGGAATCAGCAACCGTGATATCAAAAAATTGAACACTGGGCGTATCGCGAAAACGGTGGAAAGGAACAAGTTCAAACATGGCAATCTTCATAAACTCAGCATGGCAACAGCTTGCCCGTCAAACTAACCTCTTCTACAAAGAGAGATCAAAACCTTCCGCGAGTCTTATCTATTCGCCAACCGAATAGGTTATCGATATGAACATTCATCAATTGTTGGTATTGGCAACGATCGCTCGCGAGGGAACGTTTTCGCAAGCCGCCCTATCGCTAGATACCTCGCAAGCGGCTGTCAGTCGCGCGATCGCGGCCCTGGAAGCTGAGCTGGGAGTGCCGCTGCTGAAACGAGGGCGCTTCGGGGCGAAGCTGACGCAGGTGGGCGAGCGGGTCCTGCTGCACGCCGAAAAAATGCTTGATTTGCGCGAACGCATTGAATATGAGGTCAATCTCGAAAAAGGACTGTATGCCGGACGGTTGCGAATTGGTTCCTTCCGTAGTGCGGCGACACATCTGCTGCCGCCGATTCTGGCCCGCTTTCGGGCTCAGTTTCCACGAGTTGAAATCAGCTTGACCGAGCTGGAACCCGCCGGCGTAGAACAGGCGCTACGAGAGGGACAGGTTGATATGGGTTTGGTGCCGCTGCCGCGCTCGGAAGAATTTAGCGTATGGGAAATTGCTCGCGATGAATATGTGGCGCTGTTGCCCCAGCCTTCAGAATCACTCCCAGCTTGTTTAACCTGGTCCGACCTGGCTAGCCATAACTTCGTACTTTACAACTACGCTGAATGTACTCACGTAGTGCGCGAACACTGGAGCCGCTGGGGGCAAGAGCTGAAAGTTGCTTACATTATTAAAGAGGACTCCACCATTGTCAGCATGGTGGCCCAAGGGCTGGGAGCCGCCATCCTGCCTCGCCTAGCGGCTATTCCCATTCCGGCAGGCGTCCAGGTGCGATCGCTGCCGGTTCCCTTAGAGCGCGTGATTGGGGTGGCAACCCTGGCCCAAACTCCAAGATCTCCTGCCGTTGAGGTATTTATTAAGATGATTTGCACCGGCGATACTCCCGCCGCGTAGCGATCGCAACGTGCTCTAGGCGCTCTTTTGCAGCCTGGCTTTTCAAGCGTTGTGCTAGCTCTCGATTTTAGACTTTAGACTTTTGATTTTAGACTTTAGACTTTTGATTTTGGACTTTAGACTTTTGATTTTGGACTGTGGCTTTGAAACCGCCTTCACATAAACGTTCTCAGTTTTGAGCTTTGAGTTTTAAGTTCTCTATTTCCCGTGGCCGATTTTCTAACTTGCTGACCCAAACACCCTGCCACCCAGCTACCCAGCCACCCAGCCACTCAACACATAACCACCTCCGGCACATATGGCTCCAGAACAGGGAATTGACATTACGGCTGCTCAGCGCCAATTTTCGCGGCGTAAGAGGGGATTCACCAGTTCGTTCAGACCCTCGCCCACCAGGGATAATCCCGTAACCATTAGGGTCAGGGTTAAGCCTGGAAATAGCGCCGTCCACCAAATGCCGGTAGGCAAGGCATCCAACGCCTGACGAATATCAGCGCCCCATTCAGGAGTTTGTTCGGGCAGTCCTAGCCCCAAAAAGCCTAGCCCACCCAAAATCAAAATGGCGTCGGCGGCATTGAGCGTGAACAACACGGGGATGCTCTGCACCACATTCAAAAATAGGTAGCGGCTAAGCACAGTCCAGGTTGAAGCGCCCAGGGCCTGGGCCGCCTCAATAAATAGTTCTGTTTTAACGCTCACGGTATGGTTGCGGACGACGCGGTAGTACTGCGGAATGTAGGCAATGCTGAGGGCGATCGCGGCGTTAATCACTCCCCGACCCACTACAAACGCTAGGGTGACTGAGAGCAGCAGCCCCGGCAGCGTATAGATCGTATCCATAAAAAAGAGTAGGGCGCGATCAAGTTTGCCACCCAAATAGCCGCTCATCATGCCTAGCGGTACGCCGATAAACACACTCATGACCGTCGCCAGCAGCACCACTTGCCAAGCTGCGCGAGTGCCAAACAGCACGCGAGAAAAGACATCGTATCCCTGTCGCGTGGTGCCTAGCCAGTGCTCCGGTGACGGCGGCTGATGCACCGGATTTTGCAGCGCTGCAGTGGGGTCCTGCAGGAGGCCCCAAGTCTGCAACAGCGGGCAGAACAGAGCAACTAATATGAACGCACCGGTGATAGCAATGCCCATCACCATAAACAGCACAGAAATATTGGCACTTTGACCTTTTGGTTTGAGCAGTCGCAACCAAGCGAAGGGCGTTTTAGCGTTAGCAGGCGTCATGGGGAAGGGAATTGCGATCGATTTGCCTATTATTGCAGAGCCGAGAGTGGGGGAGGGGTGGGGTGATGGAGTGATGGGGGTGAGGGAGTGATGGGGTTGGTGGGGTGAGGGAGTAGCAGCGTAAGGGATTTTGTAGACAACGCGACTTTCTAATTTAGTCGGCTATGGCCAAAATGCGTCACCCATACGGGGATGGTCGGCGATCGCCTTTGCAAACCGCTTCAGCCGTCTATGTCACCGGTATCATAAAGGCTAACGTGATTGCGCCAAAATATTTTCATTTGAAATCGAATCATGGTTCAGACCGCAGATGCCAAAATCTATACCGCTCAAGAGTATCTGGAGTTAGAGGTCAGCTCGCCAGAACGCCATGAGTATGTCGATGGAGAAATTAGGCTGATGACCGGCGGCACCCCCGACCACAATACAATCGCGGGAAACTTGCTTACAGCTCTGAAATTGGCCTTGAAGGGAAAGTCGTATCGAGTATTTATTACTGACCAGCGACTGTGGATTCCGGCTTGTGAGCAATATACTTATCCTGATGTGATGGTGATTGAAAAGCCTCTGGTATTGCAGGCAGGGCGCACTGATACAGTGATGAATCCTAGTTTTATTGCTGAAGTGTTGTCCCATTCAACAGCCGATTACGACCGGGGTGGCAAATTTGCGGCCTATCGCACTCTTCCTACGTTTCGAGAATATTTGCTAGTTGACCAGTATGCAACGCATGTGGAGCATTACGTTAAAACTGCGCCCCACCAATGGCTGATGTCAGAATACGCCTCGCCAGATATGGCCCTTTCTCTAAATACTTTTGGCTGTCAAATCACGATCTCGGAACTGTATCAAGACGTGGAGTTTGCTGAGCCAAGCTAAAGAATAAAAGCCATCAAAATATCGATTTAGAGTTGTGCACTTACCGACAGGCAGTCTACTCAGAACCTAAAACCAAGAACTGAAAATTCACTCTTTCTTGAGTGCCTGGCGATGTTCAGCTGGCGCTGCGCGGAAACTCGATATAGTGGGCGGTTTCATCGGCAACGGCTTTGCCAAAGAGGGATTCTACTACCGCAAAGGCCATGTCAATGCCCGCTGCCACACCGGCTGAGGTAAAGATGCCGTCGTGAACAACTCGACGATCGCGCTCCACCGTAATTGACTGATCCATTTCTGCCAAAAAGTCGTAAGCGCCCCAGTGGGTCGTGGCTCGCTTATGGGAAAGCATTCCTAACTTTGCCAACACCAATGCTCCGGTACAGACCGAGGTTACCTGTTGGGCATTGGTGCTGACGGACTGAATCCAGTCCAGGGTGGTTTCATCTTGCAGGATGGGGCGAGTCCCATAGCCGCCGGGCACTACCAGCAGATCAATCTTTGGGGCAGCGGCGAAGTCATAGTCGGGAGTGACCTGCAGTCCGCCTACTGCTTTGAGGGTATCGGCAGTTTTGGCTACGGTAAAGACGCGAAAGGGCGCACTGTCGTCACTGCGGCGGGACTCAACGCCGGGGGTTAGGCGCGTGCGTGAAAACACTTCATACGGTCCGGCAAAATCCAGGACTTCGACTTCTGGAAAGATTAAAATGCCGACGTTTAGAACAGCTTGGGGCATAGGTGATTCTTGATAGGGATGACTGCAGAAATTTTAGGCGATCGCTTGGCTTAAGGCGATCGCCAACGATAGAACAATAGCGCTCAGCATCAGCAACGATTTGCTAAAAGCCGAGTCATAGTATTAGCTAGAACACGCTTAGTTGCAACGGCCAAACTATGAATCTGCCCACTTGGATCACGCTGTCTCGCCTGCTGGGAGCGCCACTGATTTTGCTGCTGCTGTGGCAGCCGACGCCGCAGCGAGCCTGGTGGGCGGTGGGTATTTTTTTGCTGGCGGCGAGCACGGACTGGGTGGATGGTTATCTTGCTCGACGCCTCAATCAGGTAACGGATTTGGGCAAATTTCTCGATCCTTTGGTGGATAAACTGTTGGTTTTAGCGCCGCTGTTGGCACTGATTGAGCTGGGTAAAATTCCCGCTTGGGGCGTGTTTTTGATTTTGGTGCGGGAATTGGCGATCGCCGGCTGGCGTGTTAATCCCACATTTCAGCGGCAGTCCGTACCAGGGGCGAACCTCTGGGGAAAAACGAAAACAGTGGTGCAAATTGCGGCGGTTGCTTGCTTGCTGGCGCCGTTGCCGTCTCCGAGTGCCCAAATCGGCCTTGTCTTGTTTTGGGCTGCTGTGATTTTGACTTGGGTTTCGGGACTCATTTACATTTGGCCGCAATCGGCTGACTTATCAGGAAATCAGCAGTGAATGCAGCAGGCGAGCTGAGAGCGATCGCTCATTTTAATGACGAAAATGCGGCCAATTACGGAAATACAGTAGCCAAGTGTGTAGTCGTGAGTAATTCAGAGTTGGTGTGTCTGGCTGGCAGTGGGGCTGATGAGCCTTTATTTGGGCGATCGCTCAGCTCATTTCACACTTTAGCTATGGACTTTTAGCCCAATTCGCCAATGCTTTGCAGTAAGTAGAGCAGCCCTTGAGAAAAAACGGGGCGCGTGTGATAAGGCTAATTTCCCAGGTTTCTGGCACCAGTTGTGAAACGTCCTAACGACTGGTCAATCTGTCTTGGGGGCTGGGCAAACTAGCATCAACTGGACAGTTGGACTCGTTTGAGGAACCGCACAATGGGACTGTTTGAGAAAATCACCGGCGAATTTGTTGACATTATCGAATGGCTCGACCAGAGCAACGATACGATCGCCTATCGATTTGAGCGCTTTCAAAACGAGATCAAGATGGGGGCCAAGCTCACCGTACGCCCGGGTCAAAAGGCTGTTTTTGTTAATGAAGGTCAAGTTGCTGATGCTTTCGACCCCGGCATGTACACGCTGACCACTCAAAACATGCCGGTTTTAAGCACCATCAAAGGCTTTCCCTACGGCTTCAACTCTCCGTTTAAGGCGGAAGTTTACTTTTTCAATACGAAGATATTCACCAATTTAAAGTGGGGCACCTCAAACTCGATTGCGGTGAACGTGCCTGACTTGGGCGGCACTGTACGCATTCGCGCCTATGGCACTTACAGCATGCGAGTGCAGGACCCAGTGCGACTGCTACAGGACATTATCAGCACCGATGGCCTGTTTCAAATCGATGAAATCAGTGACCAAATTCGCAACATGCTGGTGTCGTCGTTCGCTACCTGGCTGGGACAATCGGGCCTTAACTTTGCCGACTTTGCCGCTAACTATCGCGCCTCTGGTGACACCATTCGCGCCGCTATCCAGTCAGACATCGAGGAATTTGGCGTCACCCTGCCCCACTTCCTGATCGAAAATATTTCCCTGCCACCGGAGGTCGAGCAGGCTCTCGATCGCCGCACCTCCATGAATGTGTTGGGCAACCTGCAAGACTACACCCAATATCAGGCGGCGAATGCGATCGAAGCCTCCGCCAATAATCCTAACGGTGGCAATCAGGCAGTGGATCTGGGTGTTGGTCTCGCGATGGGGCAACAAATCGTGAATGCTATGCAGGGGCGAGCGGCGACGGCGACCCCGAATCCTGCTCCGACCGGCAGCGCCCCACCACCGCCAATGCCGACTCAAACTCAGTGGTTTATCACTCGCGATGGTCAAAACTTTGGCCCCTTTGCCACTAGTCAACTCTTGGCAAATGGCTTGACCGCGCAATCTTATGTCTGGCGCAACGGCATGTCGGGCTGGCAGCCAGCGTCTAGTCTTGCTGAACTCGCCCCGCTATTTACGGCTCCCCCGCCGCCGCCTCAGTGATAAATGCGATTGCAGTGCAGATAGGCTCATACTTGACCCATGGCGAGTTCTACCAAACCATCCACCAGCGAAGCGTCTTGTCCCGGCTGCGGCGCTGGTCTTGTTTTCAACCCCAAGCTGGGTAAGCTGTCCTGTCCCTATTGCAACACCGCAAAAACCGTGGTTGGCGGTCTCGGGATAGTAAATGAGAATCCACTGCAGCAGTCGCTGCTGCAACAGGCAACCTCGACTCGGCTTTCGGCCAAGGCCCAGCAGGTAGAGTGTAATGGCTGTCACGCCCTGATCAGTTTTGAGCCGCCAGATGTCGCTGGCGACTGTCCCTTTTGCGGCACTCATATCACCACTCAGGCAAAAACCGCCGATCCTGTCATCACGCCAGGGGGCATTTTGCCGTTCAAAATCGATCGCAAAGCCGGTCGACAAACGCTAACAAAGTGGCTGTCAACCCGATGGTTTGCCCCCTCCAGCCTAAAGCAACTGGCCCAACACGAAGCTCTAATCGGAATATATTTGCCGTTTTGGACCTTTGATGCCCACACTCGCACCAGCTACTATGGCGAGCGGGGCGACTATTACTACGTGACGAAGACTCGGCGGGTAAAAAATTCTGACGGCGAGTGGGAAACCGAAGAATATGAAGAGCGACGCACTCGCTGGACCTCTGTTTCCGGAAGCGTTAGCTGCTTCTTTGATGACATCCTGATTCCAGCCGTTAAAAGCGTTGACGTAAAGCGGCTGATGAAGTTGGGACCCTGGCCTTTGAAGCGCCTAGTCGCCTACGACCCGGCTTTTCTGCAGGGGTTTCGGGCGCAGCGCTACCAGGTGAGTTTGGCCAATGGACATCGCCAAGCCAAAGACGAGATGGGTGGCCGCATTTATTCCGCCATTTGTTCAGATATCGGCGGCGATGAGCAGCGAGTGACGTCTGAAAAAACAACCTATCGGCATGAGACTTTTAAGCATATTTTGCTGCCGGTTTGGATGGCGACCTATCGCTTCAAGAACAAGCCGTATCAGGTGATGATCAATGGCGAGAGTGGCAAAATTGAAGGCGATCGCCCTTATTGTCCTTTCAAGATTGCCGGGGCGATTGGCGGCGTGCTGCTGGCGATCGCGGCAGTATGGGGTGGCTACAAGTACTACATCGGTGAATGGGACTTCCCCGTCTGGCTGAAGAATCCAGGTACTTTGCTGCCCACGTCGGCGCCGTCATCGCCACCAGCCGAGTCTGATTCCACAAACCAATCATCGACAGCCACGCCGTCTGAATCCGCATCACCGGCAGCTCCAACAACGCCAGCAGCCCCCAGCGCCGCGTTCCAAGAGGGCTTGAATGTGGCTTACGAAGCGGCCACTAAAACTCAAGCGGCGCAGTCGCAACAGGAGTGGCAAGAGATTGTCAATTTGTGGGCAGAAGCGATCGACACGCTGAAGAAAGTGCCTGCCGATGATCCAAATGCGGCGATCGCTCAGCAAAAAATCCAGGACTATCAGCGTAACCTGAACTACGCCCGCGAGCGGCTAGCAAAAGCGCCGTAGATGCCGAGTATTAGATCCTTGCCTTTGGGGAATCGTGCTTTTGAAACAAACCAGCGATTACAGCAATTGAAAAATTTTATCGCTACCATAAGCGCTTTGATTTTCGCCAAAACCTTTGCCCATAGAGGGTTCTGACACCCTTGAAAAACATTACACAAATTTAAACAATGATTCACCTTAAGGTTGAGTTACTTGCCGTTTTGTTGTGTTAGATTGCTTGACTGAGATGGCAATACTACGGTTGGCCTTGCTCGTTAGCCCATTCTTCATTGCTGAGGATTGACGCGATGGATTTGACTACCACACTTGGAATCGTGGCCGGCACGCTGACTACTTTTGCTTACTTTCCCCAGGTATTGAAGACCTGGCGATCGCGCTCTGCGGACGGCATGTCTTGGAGCATGTTGATTATTCTCTGTATCGGTATTGCCTTGTGGCTAGTCTATGGGGTGTATGCCCACGATATGCCGCTGATTATGGCTAACCTACTAACGCTGGTATTTTCCTCCGCTATTTTGGCCGTCAAAATTCGCTACGAAGCAGTGCCCAAATTGCGTGCCCAGCGTCAGTTAATTACTCCCAGTGCCGCCACTCTGCAACCGTCACTGGTCCAAAAGTGGCAGTTAGAAACTGAAGTTACGTTTACCCAGCCTGAGCCGGACTCGTCTTCGCCCGTTGCTTAAAGCTATCAAAATCAATTACGTTGGACGCCGCTGCCGCCTGCCAGATATCGTTAATGACGGTGTTTAGCGGTGGTAAGACCATTAACACGAGTTGACCAAGGCCCTCCCCTTCTCGATCTGCCACTTTCATAACTTGCGGCATATTGGCCCAGTCAGGCGCCACCAAGAAGACTTCGCTGGGAGTGGTGACCAAATGCTTATCGTGCAGGGTGGTATCGAGTCCGTGTTCATCGAGAAAGGCCACCAGCTTCCGCACCATCTGCAGAGAAATCTGTTTGCGTAGGTTGGCAATGGTGCGAATTTCCAGTACCTGCTCCCACGTATAAATGACGGTGGGCTTTTTGGAATTGCCATATTTCTGCGGCACGATGACGCTGGTGCGATCAAGATAGGCCAAACGACTCGACGTGGTTTGGGTTAATGCCAGGGTTTCTTGACGGGTAAATCCTTCCATAAAGCAAACGCTAGGGGTGGGGCGATCGCCGACTCCCTTACACAACAGTGAATGTCCAACCGGCGCCATAGTTGACCGGAAATTTTTCCCGACAGAACCGGCTCACACCTCCCTACTCTAGCGCACGTACACCTTTGTAAACGTTGTGCTATCTTGTATACGAATTTTGAGTGAAGTTTTAAGTTTCCTCTACAGATAGCGTAAATTTTGCTATTGATTATTGAAAAGCCCTAGATGTGACTTATGATGTGGGCTCAACGAAGGCCGAGGCTGGCCCTCGATTGTCGGTAAGTTTTAGTTCTTTACTCGCGTTCATCGTCATAAGGATTGAGGTTTCATGGTTCAAGAACTGCCCCGCATTCGGTTTCAAGGCGTGTTTCCTGAGACTGCCCCGACTGCTTATCCCGTGTTTTACCGTACTTATAGCCGTAAGGATGAGCGGGAGGACGGTGAACGAGAGACTTGGCAGCAGGTATGCGATCGCACTTTGGCTGGCCTGACCGAGCTGGGCAAATTAACCGCTGACGAACGTGAGCTGATTGGCCGCATGCAGCGGGAAATCAAGGCACTGCCCTCGGGGCGCTGGCTGTGGGTGGGCGGCACCGCCTGGAGCAAAAAACCAGAAAACTTCTCCGGTGCCTATAACTGCACCAGCACCAACGTGGTGGACTGGCGCGCCTTTGGCCTGATGATGGATTTGGCGATGATGGGCTGCGGTACGGGTGCCGTGCTGGAACCAAAGTACATTAACCAACTGCCAGCCATTCGTAATCGGTTGAATGTACGGCAGGAAGGGGCGATCGGCACAACACCCGTCGGCCAGCGCCGCGAGCGAACCGATGTGGTGATCAACGGCAATCAGGTTCGCATTCACGTAGGCGACAGCCGCCAGGGTTGGGTGAAGTCGTATCAGGCAATCTTGGAACTTTCCAGCGACGATCGCTTCACTGACACCGTGGATGTAGTGGTGGATCTTAGCGACGTACGGCCCGCTGGCGAAAAGCTGAAGGGCTTTGGCGGCGTGGCAAATCCGGTGAAGCTGCCGACGCTGTACGAGCGCTGCGCTCATATTTTGAATAAGGCGATCGGTCGTCAACTGAATTCGGTAGAGTGCTGTCTGCTGATCGATGAGGCGGCGGCGTGCGTGGTGGCCGGCAATATTAGGCGATCGGCGGGGATGCGTCAGTTCGCCAGCGATGACAACCTGGCGGTCAACGCGAAAGACAATCTCTGGCAGCAGGATGAGGACGGCAACTGGC
>JBCCJU010000119.1:0-18198 GCA_039027715.1 Cyanobacteria bacterium P01_C01_bin.120 | reverse complement strand
TCAAACTTACCCCGCAGGCCATGAAACAACTCGAACAGAAACTGCATCGATTGCCAGGGCTAGAAAAGTGGTTTGTCGAAATTGTACCGACGCCTGCGCCTGCCTAGCTAGTGGATGTCTTTTTTCTTGGAGTACTCTAAGTGATTGCGATCCGTCAAAATTTCGTGGCCCGTTTCGGTCACCAATACCGTATGTTCAAACTGAGCTGAGAGAGAACGGTCGAGGGTAACCACTGTCCAGCGATCGCTGAGCGTTCGCGTATGCTTGCTTCCCGCATTCAAAATGGGTTCAATGGCCAAGGTCATGCCAGCTTCCAGCTTCAGGTTAGGCAACTGGCGCGTACGAAAGTTGAACACTGACGGCGGCTCATGCAAGTTGCGCCCCACTCCGTGACCGACGTAGTTTTCGACGATGCTGAATTCCGCTGCCAAAGCCACATCTTCAATTGCCCCCGCAATATCCATCAAAGAATTACCGGCTTTGACCTGGGCAATACCAGCATAGAGAGCGGCTTCTGCCGTCTTGATTAAGTGCTGAGCCGCGTCTGAAACCGGGCCTACCGGAACTGTGATACAGGAGTCGCCGTGCCAGCCATCAAAACAGGCGCCGGTATCGACTTTCAGCACGTCTCCCGCCCGAATCACCTTACGCCGGCGGGGAATACCATGCACCACCTCATCGTTTAAGCAGACACAAATACTGCTGGGAAAACCGTGGTAGCCCTTAAAACTAGGAGTCGCCCCCAACTCGCGGATGCGGGCTTCGGCATAGGCATCCAGATCCGCTGTCGTCATGCCGGGCTCCACTCGCTGGGCGATTTCCTGCAGCACTGTCGCAACAATCCGGGAGGCTTGGCGCATGGTGGCAATTGCGACATCATTTTTGAGTTCGACGCCTTTGACCCGGCGTCCTTTTACCGTTCGTTTAGAACCGGGTCGAGAGATTAATTGAGACAGCCAGTACATAAAATCAAGCGCGATCGCATCAGCAAACAACAGTTTTTATGGGCAGTTATGTTCATTGGTCCGCCAACGCAGATTTAGGCACAACCCATGAAACGGCTCCAATAATGCAGTGTAACCTGCCTGCTGGAAGCTATGGATCTAAACATTGTCAGTAGCTTGAGGTTTGGGAGCAAGCGAAGAAAATCAAGGCGAACGGTTGTTCGCCCGTACAAAGTAATGAACTTGGTGAATGAATGGAACAGTGGCTTGATGGCGAGCTAGGCAACAGATTACTCAAACAGGTCCAGATCGGTGACGGCACCGCGACTGCTCGTGGACACCAACTTGGCATATTTGCCTAAAATACCGCGTGTGTAATTGGGGCGGCGAGGACGCCAAGCGGCGCGGCGCTGTTCCAGTTCCTCATCGGGAATGTTGAGCTGCAGCAGGTTTTGGTCGGCGTCAATGGTGATGGTATCGCCTTCCTGCACCAGGGCGATCGCACCGCCCACAGCAGCCTCGGGCGCCACGTGACCGACGACCATGCCATAGGTGCCGCCGGAGAAGCGGCCATCGGTAATCAGCCCGACGGCATCCCCCAGTCCCGCACCAATAATCGCGGAGGTGGGTGCCAGCATCTCGCGCATACCGGGACCACCTTTCGGACCTTCATAGCGCACGACCACCACATCGCCGGCGTTGATTTGCTTATCAAGAATGGCGCTCAAGCATTCCTCTTCCGACTCAAAGACGCGGGCGGGGCCGGTAATGCGCCGCTTCTTGATCCCCGTGAGCTTGGCGACAGAGCCTTCCACCGCTAAGTTGCCTTTAAGGATCCCGAGGTGCCCCTGGGGATACATCGGCGCGTCAAAGGGGCGAATCACATCTTGATCGAGACGCGGCGCGGTGGGAATAGACTCCAGCAATTCGGCAATTGTGAGCCCAGTAATCGTGAGGGCATCGCCGTGCAGCAGCCCGTGATGTAGCAGCATTTTCATCACCTGGGGTACGCCCCCGGCCTGATGAAAGTTAGTGACGACGTAGCGACCCGAGGGCTTCAGGTCACAAAATACAGGCACTCGGCGACGAATGGCTTCAAAGTCATCAATGGTTAGGTTGACGCCGATGGCATTGGCGATCGCCAACAGGTGTAAGACAGAGTTGGTAGAGCCGCCCACCGCCATAATGACGGCGATGCCATTTTCGAACGCCTTACGAGTCAGAATTTGGCGCGGCAAAATTTGCTGACGGATGGCCTCAACCAACGCAAAGGCCGACTTTCCCGTACTGTCGGCTTTTTCCTCATCTTCTGCCGCCATCGTGGAGGAATACATCAGACTCATGCCCATCGCCTCAAAGGCAGACGACATGGTGTTGGCCGTGTACATGCCGCCGCACGATCCGGCCCCGGGACAAGCGTTGCGCTCCACCGCCAGCAGTCGCTCTTGGTCAATTTTGCCGGCGCTATATTCGCCCACTGCCTCAAAGGCACTCACCACCGTCAAATCTTCGCCGTCGTAATGCCCCGGTTTGATCGTGCCGCCATAAACAAAAATGGCCGGAATGTTTAAGCGGCACATGGCAATCATGGCGCCGGGCATGTTCTTATCGCAGCCGCCAATTGCCAGCACGCCGTCTAAACTTTGACCGTTACACACCGTCTCAATCGAGTCGGCAATCACCTCGCGGGACACAAGCGAATACTTCATCCCCTCGGTGCCCATCGAAATGCCGTCGCTGATGGTGATGGTGCCAAATAACTGCGGCATGGCACCGGCTTGCCGAATCGCCGACTCGGCTCGCTGAGCCAGGCCGCCCAGTCCCATGTTGCAAGGGGTAATGGTGCTGAAGCCGTTGGCCAGCCCGACAATAGGTTTAGTAAAGTCCTGATCACCAAAGCCCACAGCTCGCAACATGGATCGGTTCGGTGTGCGCTGTACCCCTTGAGTGATGACCTGACTTCTACGGTTATCTGCCATGACTACCTGATTTGTCTGTGATGAAAAATGTTTTCTAATCCTACCGAATTCGCCTGGAGCAACAGCATAGATTGAATCACTGAGGGGCCATAAAAATGGTGATTCACCGGGATTTTCAAAGGTTTGCCCAACCGCTGGCCAAACAAAGTTCTATTAAGTAACGGATTATAACTGGGCACTATAGTCACAGAAGCTTGGCTAGCGCAGTTGTCTAACCTTGAACACCGGTGCGGGGTCATAGGTAAATTGACACCGCATTCTGCGATCGCCCGCCATTCCTAAAAAAGTCAGCGCGTGAATTGCCAGCCCAAATGCTGCGTCGAAGGGAAATCGCGTTAAGATTAGCCAATTCCGAATTTCTCTCTCCGCTTGTAGTTATGCGGTCAGCCCCTTGGCTAGCCCCGATAACTATCGACTCGCCCCAGTTTTTGGGATGCCCCATGAAATTGGCAACTCGCACCGCTGGACCCAAAGCCCAAATTTTCCTGAATCAGGGATCGATTACATGGATGCCAACGAAGTCATAGCGCGATATGCCTCTGGAGAGCGCGATTTTCGCGGGGTCGATTTGAAAGGAATCAACCTAGCCAACGAAACGCTCAGAGACATTAATTTACGTCAAGCCATGCTGCATGGGGCTAACTTGTCGGGGTGCGATCTCAAGGGGGCTAATCTCCGGGAAGCTTCCCTGCCCAAAAGCACTCTGCAAAACGCGCATCTAGAGCTGGCCAATTTGATTGGTGCCGATTTGGCCTATGCCAATCTTAGTGGAGCCAACCTCAACGAGGCCGGCATTCGCGGCACCAACCTGGCCCATGCGGTACTCGAAAAGTCCACCATTCAAGACGCCAATCTTAACGAAGCAGTCTTGGATAACGCCCTATTGCGGGAAGCTAACCTATCAAATTCTGCCCTCAACCGCTGCCACCTGATTGAAGCTGATTTGACCTTGTCCAAACTGGAAGGGGCCAGCTTTGCCAACGCTATTTTGACTGGGGCTATACTCACTGGCGCCAACCTATCGACAGCGCTGCTGAGTGGAGCAAACCTAGACAATGCGGATCTGGGTGGCGCTGACCTCAGCCGTGCCAAGCTCCAGGGCAGCACCCTAGTTAATGCCCACCTGGTGCAGACCAACCTACGGGGAGCCAACTTAAGCTGGAGTTCCCTGCGCGGGGCCGAACTGCGGGGAGCCACGTTTTATCGGGCCAAGCTGAGCTGGTCAAATCTGAGCGGCGCTTCGCTGAATGAGGCGGTGATGATTAGCGCCACCATGGACTACGTTAATCTGCGGAATGCGGTCCTGACGGGGACGATTCTGCCGGACGGTCGGACTCACGAATAGATAGCTGTTCAGCCGCCTGATAGGTGGCGGCGGATCGTGGCCCAATCCGCGCGGCCAGGTCGATGGGACGAATGGGTAAGTGCGCCACCGTGGCCTGTCGCAGATTCGCCAAGCGATGCTGCACGCCAATCCATTCCAAGTGCATCAAAGACGCAATGCCTTTGAGGGTGGGCGTCAGTCGGCGCGATAAGTGATCGCGAGTCGCCAACCAACGATTCACGCTGGCGGGTAGGCGATCGCCATAGCGCAACGGCAAAGCCGCCGTTGAAAACTGGGCGGCATAGGCGGAACTTAAAAAGGGCTGATAGCGTTCAGCTTGGGACGTTTGCTGCATCGCAAAGCTCAGCACCACGCCATTTAAATACTGCCGCAGCTGCCCCGTCTCACTGGCCGCATGCTCTGGCATAAAGGGTACTTGGGTTAAAGCCGGATTGATGTTTTGCGGGTCGCCCACGCTGAGGTGGGTGCCGCCAATAATTGCCACCAGCGATCGCGGCCCTGTGAGTTGATTAAACGGTCGTAGTTGCTGATCAGAAACCGAGGCAATCCCGTCGCTGGTGCTGGTCACCACCAGCGACGGCACCTTCACCGGTCGCAGTCCTTGATCGCCAAAAATTTGCCCCGCCATGGGATTCATCAGCACCAGCTGAGTAATGCGGGAGTCGGCCAAGCTTTCTGGCGGCAGGTCGGCCTCCGTGGCAGCACACTGAAACCAGTCAGCGGGAGACGACGCCCCCACCGCCAGCGTGGTGCAAAAGTTGTGCAGAGCAATGGGATCAATCTTGCCCCCAGCCAACACTAGGCCGGTATACCCCCCTAGAGAGTGGCCAATCAGCGTCACCGACTGCATCGGCAACCGTCCCCGCAGAAAAAAGGAGTGCTGATTGAGGTCAGCTAAGCGATTCAAGATAAAGCTGACATCGCGGGGCCGCTCAACAAACTCTGATCCAGGCAAAATAGCTCCATCTGGCCGAACCAGGGCATCCACATTGCTGCCAGGATGCTCCAGAGACACAACCGTGAGGCCGTGAGAAGCTAAATGTTCTGCTAAATACTTCAAAAAGTGGCGATCGGCCCCAAAGCCGTGAGACATCACGATTAGGGGGCCAACGGTATGTTCTGACCAGTAGAGATCGATGGGGACAACGCGATCGCGCTTATGGTCGCGAAACGATACGGTCCAATGTTCTGGGACATAAGGGCCGCGAGCCGAGGGCTCGAATGACGCCGATACGCTGGCGGCGGTTCGATCATTTAACTCTTGATGCAGCACTCGACCGAGCGTTGCCTGTTCCAGTTGAGACAGACCTAACTGCGACAGCAGCTGCATCAGCGCGATGCCATTGAGCGTCAGCGTTTCATTCGGCAGGGCCTGCAGCAGGGTAATCACCGTAACCCCTTCGGGCCGCTCCTCTGCTTCCTGCAGCGCCGCCTGAATCATCGCCGGCGTTAGGCTAGGAGCCACTTGCGAGAGGGCAGTGATAAACGGCTGTCCTTTAGACGTGCCGATCAGATCTTGCACAAAGCGATCGCGGACTCCCGACTCGACATTCAAATGTCGCAGCAGCGTTTGGCGCAGCGCCGGCGTCAGCAAGGACTGATAGCGTTTTAGCTGGGGCGAAACGTGTCCTGTTTGGGCAAAGCTTTCTAAGTCGCTCACCTGCACACTGGTGTGCGCCGGCCCGAGCTTTACCGTAATGGTGCTAATGGCTAGCCCTGGTGAAGCGCAGACGGCGATCGCTCCGCCGCTCAGCAAGCCGACCCCCCAGTGCCACAGCCGCGATCGCGCAATATTGGAAAAACCTGACAATAAGCCTTGGCGCATCGAACCTAACGAAACAAATAGAGCATGACGCCAATCGCAAGCCCAGCGTTAATTCAATGTAAAGGATAGACTTGGCGGTTGGGGTGGACAAAACGTCAACTTTTGTTGCCTTTGACGAGAGTAACTGTCACTTTGACCAAAATTCTGACGTGAAAGGCCACCGCATCATCCGTGATTAGCTTGGCCTCTAGCTTGCCCGCTTAGTTAATAGAACTACGCAGATGACACGGATCTTAATTGACGTCATTGGCCCTGGCGAAACGGCTACTGCCGTCGATATCCGCCTCGCCTCTGCCTTAGGCGCGGCGATCGCCAATCAGGAGGCACTGCTGACCGGTGGTCGCGTGGTGGGCGTGATGGCCGCTGCCAGTCAGGGAGCCCGCGCGGCTGGCGGTCTGGTGGTGGGCATTTTGGCCAGTGAAACCAGGACGCAAATGTCATCAGCCGTCGATATTTTCATCCTCACGGGCCTGGGGCAGGGACGCAACTAGCGCCTGAAATACGATAGACAGATACATGAAAACAACTAAAACGCCTCGTCTGAATCGCCCCACTCTTCTTGGGAGGAGGCATCTGCGGTAAGAAACTTTTGGCGAAGCTCAGCCCAATCAACCTTGTCAGCAGGCCGATCGAGCTGGAGTTGGCCATTTTTAAGATATAAAATGCGATCGCAGTGATCTTGAGCGAGTTCCAACTGATGGTTGCTCATCACGACCGCTAAGTCACGTTTTTCTATTTCTTCTCGAATTACTGTCAAAATGCGGGTGGCAGCGCCTAAATCAAGCGCTGAAGTAGGTTCATCCAACAGTAACAGTTGAGGACGGGCGATGAGGGCGCGAGCGATCGCCACCTGCTGTTTTTGACCGCCAGAGAGCTGCAACTCGGTTTGATCGAGCCACTCTAGAGGAATTTGTAAGCGATCGAGCCATTCATCAACCCTAACTTCCTGTTCTTTGAGAGAGCATTGTTGGATTGCCAATGGATAGTGCAATGCCTGCTTGACCGTCATGTTCAGCAGTTGACTGTTCTGCCCCACCAACATGACGCGCTGCCGTAGTTCGCGCACAGGCATCGCTGCCAAAGGTCTGCCTGTAAAATACAGGGCCCCATCAGTGGCACTCTTTAGCCGATTCATTATTTTGAACAAAGTCGATTTGCCCGCACCGGATGGCCCCAACAAAGCGACAAACTCGCCAGCATAAAATTGACAAGAAACAGCAGCAAGCAGGCGATCGCCTCGGGACGACACGAGCGAAACTGCCTCTAGCTCGAATAATGGTGTCAAGACTTACACGTCTCCCGCAGCTCGGCGGACAGCATAGAGTGACCCGTGAACTTCAAGCATTCACCAGCGTCAACAGTAAAACAAAGCCTAGAGGAATACCATGCATTAGGTAAACAAAAAAGCGCAGAGCCCTGGGGCGAATGGGCTAATATATTCATCTAATAAGCATTTTGACGGGATTGACAGGTCATGAGTCGAGGGACGCTATTTGATAAAGTCTGGGATTTGCATACGGTTGGCATTCTGCCTTCAGGACAAACTCAACTTTTCATTGGCCTACACCTGATTCACGAAGTCACCAGTCCTCAAGCGTTTGCGATGCTGCGGGAGCGGGGACTGCCCGTCATGTTGCCTAATCGCACAATTGCCACCGTCGACCATATCGTCCCGACAGAAAGTCAAGCTCGCCCCTTTGTCGATGTTTTGGCCGAGGAGATGATTTCGGCGCTGGAGCAAAACTGTCGCGAAAACAATATTACGTTTTTCAATATCGGCTCTGGTAATCAAGGCATCGTTCACGTAATCGCTCCCGAGCAGGGGCTCACTCAGCCGGGCATGACGATTGCCTGCGGTGACAGCCACACTTCTACTCATGGAGCTTTTGGCGCGATTTCTTTTGGCATTGGCACTAGCCAGGTACGCGATGTACTAGCCTCTCAAACTTTGGCCCTGGGCAAACTTAAGGTCCGGCGCATTGAAGTTAACGGTACGCTGTCACCGGGGGTCTATGCCAAAGATGTCACCCTACATATCATCCGTAAATTGGGCGTTAAGGGTGGGGTTGGCTATGCCTACGAATATGCGGGCAGCACAATTGAAGCCATGTCGATGGAAGAGCGCATGACCCTGTGCAACATGTCGATTGAGGGGGGTGCGCGCTGTGGCTACGTCAATCCTGACGACATTACTTACGACTATCTCAAGGGGCGGGAGTTTTCTCCCAGAGCTGCCGAATGGAACCAAGCGGTGGCCTGGTGGAACAGTCTGCGCAGCAACGCCGATGCTGAGTATGACGACGTCATTATTATTGATGCGGCTGAAATTGCCCCTACGGTAACCTGGGGCATTACTCCCGGTCAGGGCATCGGCGTAGATGAGTGCATTCCCAATTTGGCAGAACTGCCAGAGGGCGATCGCGCCATTGCCGAAGAGGCCTATCGCTACATGAATCTCCAGCCTGGCGCCCCAATTCAGGGCACACCAGTAGACGTTTGCTTTATTGGTAGCTGCACTAACGGTCGTCTGAGCGATTTAAGAGCAGCGGCCAAGGTCGTGCAGGGAAAAAAAGTCGCGCCTACGGTAAAAGCTTTTGTTGTGCCGGGTTCTGAGCGGGTAAAACAAGCCGCTGAAGCCGAAGGACTTGACACGATTTTTGAAGCGGCAGGTCTGCAGTGGCGAGAGGCAGGCTGTTCCATGTGTCTAGCGATGAATCCTGACAAGCTGCAGGGTACCCAACTCAGCGCCTCTTCCTCAAACCGCAACTTCAAAGGGCGACAGGGCTCATCTTCAGGTCGCACCCTGTTAATGAGTCCAGCAATGGTGGCGGCAGCAGCGATCGCAGGTCAAGTCAAGGACGTCCGCGAGTCATTTTAAGTCTGCGAGCTCGCGACCATATTGCACAAATCACCAAACTGTCAGGGCTATTCCTGAGGCGTGCTTTGCTGGCGCTCCAAGGTTTCAATCGCCGCGTTTAAGGCTGCTAGTCGAGCTTCCAAAGCATCCCGCATCGACTTCAACATGCTGATCTTTTGGGCACGCTGTTTTCGGCGCATTTCTTCATTCGGAAAAAAGCAGCTAGAGAACATCAGCCTTCCTCAGTGAATTCCCAACAATACGGATGATAGCTTAAGTCAAGCTAGCTGACAGCGATAGGAGGCAAGCATTCCAAGCTTTACATCACATTAACTGTTCACCGTAAACTGAACTTTGAAGCATAACACCTGAATTTATCTGAACTTTTCCCCGTTGTCGATCATCAATGCCTAAGCGACTATGTAGACATCCTGTAGACTCGCGTGTGCTCCTTGAGCACCGGCCGGGCTGGAACTCTTGTTCAAAGAGCACCAGCTCGGTTTTTTGTATTTAAGAAACTGCTGCAAATCTGCAGGATTGTGACTGTTAAAAGTCTCTAGCCCTGGATACTGTGTTGATTTTGGCCTGTCAAGTACTGCAAAGGAGTAGTTTGTCTGGGTCGAACGACTGCCTCGGCTTGAGGCAGCCGTAGATGAGCCGCATCAGCTTGTGCCTCAAAGCGTCAATGACTTTATCTTGGCTTCGCCAGCGGCTGAGCCGTTCGACAAACTTTTGGGCTCGGGGACATCGGCGCCGTCAGGTCAGAGCCGGAAAGTAAAGCACCTTGCGCCATCGTCGATTGCCGATTTTGCCCTGCCGCGTTTTGCCTTACAACGAGGCACCCGAGGTCTGTGCCTGGGAGGTTAGCTCCCGCCAATGCGGCCAGTTGATGGGCTGCGGTGAAGGGGGCAATCGAGCCGATTTTCCCAGGACTTGCGCAGCGGTCCTCTCCTCGACCCCGATGATGCTGGTGAGCAATGCCTGCTGAGATTGGAAGCAACTCATGGGCTTGAACAGGCGCGTCAGCCCTGGTTTACGGTTTCTGCTGGTTCCTGAAAGAACTGAATAGGAGTTTCAATATTCGCGACCAGGTCCTGAGGCGAGACTTTAAGACGATGCTTTTCTGCCGTCAGCTTATGTTCCAGGGTATCCAGGCGACAGAGATACCCCTGCAACTGACTGACCTCGATGGCCGATGGTTGCTACGGGGCTGGTTTGAGGTCACGGCAGCACTGAGCAACGAGATTGGCATCGGCACGATCACTCTTGGTGCGGCTCAAATGACTGTTGCTGTAGCCCTGAATGCGCGGCGGATTGACGATTACCATTGTCGCGGCTCATCCTAAATACAAAAGACGATCGCACTTTGCGCCCAAGCGGGAGAGCTGACCAGCAGACTAATCAGTGCTTCTAGCGATCGCCAGCAATACCGCCGTTGCGAAGTTGAAATTGCACCTACAGTTTTGCTCTCATGCTCCAATACTGTTTAAGAGAAAGCACGGAAAGCAAAGATTACGGCTTGTCAATAAGGGCCGTCATCATTTAGCGGTCAAGCTCTAATACTGAAAGTGGTGCAGCCTCTAGCAAAGCTCAGGAGCGGGCGCGGCAATACTCATACTGTAGGCATTCTGGCCTCTTATTGATGGGACGACCCTAGGAAAGTCACTTACTTTCTTCTATGCGATTTTGTCGTCAGATACTCGACAGTTCTATCAAGACGCCTGGCAAATAGTTATCTTCATGCTTAGGCAGTTGGTTCTGGCTGAGTATTTGCGCAGGTGGGGTTCACTAGCTGGACAAATTGATTGTTCCGTTTCGCACATTCCCGTTTAGACTGGCTAACGATTAAGCCGCTTAAGTTGGCGCGAGTTCACCGAGTCTTCGATGTCTTTATCTGCTCAATCTGCCTTGTCTAGCGATCGCTCTTCTGAAAAAGCTGATTTGCGCCGCCGCCTACTCAAAGCCCGTCAGGCGATTCCCCCGCAGCAGTGGCGGCAAAAAAGCGATCGCATTTGCACCCATTTACAGCGCTGGCCCACTTTCCAACAGGCGCGCTGTATTTTGACCTACTGGAGCTTTCGCAACGAACCGGACCTCAGTCCTTTGATAAATCATCATCACTATTGGGGACTGCCTCGCTGCGTTGGCAAAACGATGATTTGGCACCAGTGGCAAGGTCCACAGTTTCTCCAGACGGGCAAGTATGGCATCACCGAGCCGGTTCCTCAATCCCCCGAAATTCATCCCGATATGGTGGATTTAATTCTGGTGCCGGCGATCGCCTGCGATGTCATGGGCTATCGGCTGGGCTACGGTGGCGGCTACTACGATCGCATGCTCACTAAATCTCAATGGCGACAGAAACCGGCGATTGCGATCGTTTTTGAATATGCGCGTTTACCCAAAGTGCCCCAAGACGTTTGGGACAGACCCATGCAGGGAATTTGCACTGAATCGGGTTTATTCTTAAAAGAGTAAGGACACTCTTTAGAATTCCTGCAAGACTGACGCCGTTGTATCTGAACTTTAGATCCTCGATTCCCGAGGTTAGATAAGTCAGATGTCACATCCCTCAAATTTGAAGAAGCCAGGGGGCCATGCGTAAAACCGATTAGATTTAAGATTGTTACGAGCTCAGTTTTTCCGCCGTGACGACGCCAAAGATGCCGTTGGGCTCCATGTGCACCTGAATATTTTGGAAACCGGCTGCGATCGCCCACCGGCGAGTGAGTTCCCAAGGGCGTAGCCGCATGATCCAGGGTTTGCCGGTATGGGCAGGTAGGGTGCGAGCAATGAGTTCCAATTGAGGATGGTGCGGCTGGATGGTGAAGATGAGCGTGCCGGGCGCCGCCATATGCTTATAAAGCTGCCGAAAATGATGGGCAATCAGCGCATTGTCGGGCAAAATTTCGTGCAAACCTGAGACCACGACAACATTAGGACGCGGCTGCACTAAAGCCAAATCGCCATCGTTGAAGGCGTCTGCCTGCTCGATGCGGGCGTCAATGCCCATTTGACGGGCCAACTGTCGCGCTTTCGCTACATTTTCAGGTTTGTAATCTCGCAAAGTTGCCTGAACAGCGCCAGGAGCCAAGTCTCGCAACACTTCTAGGTCGTATCGTCCGCCGCCGCAGGCCACATCGAGCAGATGGCAGGGGCTACCCTGGCGGCGATAAGTTTGCAGGACAGTGCGCAAGGTATTTTTCAACAGGACGGAGCGAGCCCGAATGCCGCGCCAGCCTTGGGAATTTAGATATAGCCAGTCGATCGCCGTACCAACGGGCGTGATGCCGCTGGGGCGATTGCGATAGACATATTCCAGCATGACGCCAGAGTCGAAGCCATAGCGATAGCCGAGTCGGATGCCGTTGGCAAGTCGGCCCACGGTTTTGAGCGAGAGGGACAGCAGGCCGTAATACCAAGCTTTGGGATTCCAGGCGGACAGAGGACGACGCAGTTGGTCATAGGTGGGCAGGGCATTCTGAATCATGACGAGTTCTCCAGTTGAATTATTGTGAATTGAATAATTGCGGAACGAAAATTGAAAATCGAGAATTGGTATTAGCCAGGTATTTGGCCTAATTCAATGGCGAGCCGCAGCCGTTACCAACAGGCGCGATCGCAGTTCGCGCATAAAGGCGAGTTTGTTGCCGCTCCAAGTCAGGGCGGGCATGATCGCTACACTGCACACGAAGGGCACCAGCAGGGCATCACCCTTGGGCATCGCTTTGCCCAATCCTTGGAGCCGAATGGGGACAATGGGCACTGTGGGATGCCGCTTGGCTAGGTGGGCGACCCCACTGTGCAAGGGACTGAGTTGGCCAGCCTGTCCCCGCGAGCCTTCGGGAAAGAGGATGAGGATTTGTCGCCGGGCGAGGGCCGCATCGCACTGCTGCAGAAAAGTGCGGTAGCTGCAGTCTCTATGGTCGCGGCGATCGCCGTCGTTTGACGGCTGATAGGCCACAGGAATAATGTTCAACACGTGGCGAGCAAACCAAGCCAGCCAGGGATTTTGCCGTAAGAAGTAGTGCTCATTTGCCACGGGACGGAGCTGCGGCACCCGAGCCAACGGATAGAGGGCGATTAATATCAGCGCGTCGAGATGGCTATTGTGATTGGCGACAAGGATGGCGGGCCCTTGCTTCGGTAGCTGCTGGCGATCGCGGACGGTGAGTCCCAGCAGCGACCAGGCGATCGCCTTGGTCAGCAGCGCTACCCCCATTTTCAGTAGGCAGTTCATAGCCACTGACCTCCCCAATAGAAATAAATCAAGATGTGAAAAAATAGGGGCGCGGTGTAAGTCAGACTGTCAATGCGGTCCAAAATACCGCCGTGACCGGGAATCAAAGTGCCGCTGTCCTTAATTTCTAAGTCGCGTTTAAGCGCTGAGACCGTCACATCGCCCATAAAACCGGTGAGGCTTAATAACAGGCCCAGCCCTGCTGCTGCCGGCAGCGAAAATGGCGTTAGCCAAGGGGCCAGGAATGCGGCGATCACGGTGGTGGTCACTATTCCTCCCAGCAGACCAGCAATAGTTTTGCCCGGGCTGACTTTGGGAATGACGGGTCGCCGGCCCAGCCATTTACCCCAGCAGTATTGAGCAATATCGTTCACTTCGGTAAGTAGCACCAGGTACACCAACAGGCCGATTCCCCCAGCGACGGGATTCAGGCCATCCGGCAGCGTGACTAAATAGGCCAGGTGACTCAGGGCATACACCGTCAGCATCACGCCCCAATGAATGGTGCTGACGGCGTTGAGAAATCCTTTCGTTTCGCCAATGAGCACCATGCGCAGAGGCAAAAAGAGGAATACGTAAACCGGAATAAAGATGAGAAACATGCCGTACCAGCCGAGGTAAACCCAGAGGTACTGCAGGCCAATGGCGCTGTAGGCCCAGATGATCACCCGGCGATCGCTTAACCGAGTGGGAATTAGAGAAACGTATTCCCGCAGAGCCACAAAGCTCAGCAGCGCCCAGAACAAGATGGTGCCGGTGCGGTGCAGGGCCAGTGAGAGACTGAAGAGGGTGATGATCATCCACCAGGAGCGCAAACGAGCCAGCAGTTCACTGTGGTTCTGCTGCCGTTGGGCTAAGGCCAGCCCGGTGGCGATTGCGGAAGCCAATCCCAGCGCGCCATAGACGCCAGCCAAGGTCCACCAAATGGGCAGAGGCAGCGCTAGCGACATGACGTCACCTCCCGCAGAGCCGCACGACTGCGATGCCACAGGGTCAGCAGCGCCAGGGCTGACAGCGCCGACCAAATACCAACCTGCCAGGGACCGAGTGGTAGGCCCAGGCCCCACGCCAGCCCCAACATGCCGAACACAAACGCGCGATCGCTTTTGCCAAACGGGCCGCTATAGTCGCGGTGTTGAGCGATCGCCAGGCCCAGCACGCCGATAAATTCCGTCAAGATCGCCAGCACTACCAGCACCACAATCCACCCTGCCGACACTCCCGGCACCAGGGCCAGCGGCAGATAGAGCAGGGCGTCGGCGACCACGTCTCCAACTTCATTGAGCAAGCAGCCCAGAGGTGAGGCCAGGCGATATTCCCGCGCCAGCGTGCCGTCGAGGGCATTGAGCACCATGCGGACAAAGAGGACCGGGGACAGCGCCAGCAAAGGCCAAGGGTTGGTGGGATAAAGGGCGATTGCCAAACCACCGCCACCAGAGAGGACGATCGCGGCGATCGTAATTTGGTTAGGCGTAACGCCCCAGTGCGCCAGGTGACGCACCAGCGGTCGCAGCAATTTTTGCAAGGTAGGTTTGACGTGATAGAGGGTCAACATGTTTCCCGTGGCAACTCATGGCCTTACCATGCCAAAGCTTCGCCTGCACTGAAAATGAGTAGAGCGAGTTGCCTCTCAGCTTGCCGCAGCGGGTCGTGGGAAATGGAAGCATCGCGAAGTAATGCGAAGTTTTTGGTCGTCAGCAGCCACTTTGCCGGCCCCCTTCGCTGCCGGCAAAGTGGCTAAACAGTAGAAACGATTAAAAAGCGGCACCCGCCCAAAGGCTGATACCGCTTTTATTACAGATTTAGATTACTAAGCATCGCTGCCGCCGTGACCGTTTTGTCTGTCGGGCAATCAGTCAGCTAAGCATATTGGTGCATCTCGTCCTGCAGCTGACGCAGCAGATACTCATCCCCTTTGGCCTGGGCAACCTGCATCCGATGCTCTAGCGATCGCTTGATATTGGTCTGATGCATGTCAGCCGCTTCCTGCAGCAAACTCCTACGGGCCGCAGCCATCGAATCAAATACTGGCTTAAATTGAGCCTCTTGGGGGGCTGGCTGAACTTGTACGACAGCCTGAACTTCTCCATGGCGAGTCGTTTGGTAAGCCGCGCCTCGATACATAAGCTTGGCTTCAGACTGGGGAAAAGGCACATGGCCAACATACGAGAAACGCAGCGGACGCCCACGATACTGACCGAGCATTTCGCTCTCAGAGACTTCCAAAACGGGTGGGGTGTAATCGTAGCTCACGCCACGGTAACAAAGTTTCATATTGCGTTTCCTTAACTCAAAACTAAAATCGAATAAACGTCATCTCAAGGGAGCACTTTCTGTAAATAATTCCCTTGCAGTCAGAATTTGCTTGCCAATCCAGCAGATTTGTCAGCAAATAAACACCAAACAGCTCGAAAAATTATTTTCCTATCTGTATCTGATTTTACTGTTTTGCATTTTTGTCAGCAACTCATGAAATTAAAAGTAATATCCATTTTGGCTGCTAAGTTCCTTTAATACCGAGGCTTCTATTACTTAAGTCATAAATTATGAGAAGCCAGGCAATAAAACTTCATGGCGATGGGGTGATTGAAGCGGAATTTATGCAGTCGCGTCCGACTTTGGCTCCCCGATCCTCAAAGCCAGAGAAATCGGATGCAGCGCTACCTCAGTTCCGGATGATGCGGGAGGGCATTTGCCTAAGTTCTGCAAGGGGGCAATTGTCTGAAGAGGCGATTCTGGCTATTTGGTGAGAAGGGGCTGGCGGCGAAGGCTCTTTACTAATAGGTGATCTTCTGGATAATCTTCGACAAGGCTGCATGAGCTCGCTGATTCGCCGGATTTGTCCACATCGTAGGACGATAGACTATTCTGGTAGAGACATTACAAAACGTTAACAATTGCACTTCTGTCGTTATGCAATGCATTATTAACCGCCGCGCTCGCTTCTCTGCTAGTCATCGATATTGGCTGCCGGAATGGAGTGAGGCCAAAAATCAAGCTGAGTTTGGCCCTTGCTGTCGGGCGATGGGACATGGTCACAACTATGTTCTGTATGTATCGATGCTGGGCGAACTGGATGAATACGGTATGGTGCTTAATCTGTCAGACGTCAAGCAGGTGATTAAGCGAGAAGTCACGAGTCAGCTTGATTTTTCCTACTTGAATGACGTCTGGCCTGAGTTTCAGGCCACTTTGCCAACGACTGAACACATTGCGCGGGTGCTGTGGCAACGCTTGGCTCCCCATTTACCGATTATTAAAATTCAACTTTTTGAACATCCTGAACTTTGGGCTGAATACGTAGGTCATGATATGGAAGCTTATCTCACCATTAGCACTCACTTTAGCGCTGCTCACCGCTTGGCTCTGCCAACCCTGAGCTATGAAGAAAATGTGGAAATTTACGGTAAATGTGCTCGTCCCAACGGCCATGGTCACAATTACCATTTGGAAGTGACGGTAAAAGGGGACATTGATCCCCGTACGGGCATGATCGCGGACCTAGTGGAGTTGCAAACAGCGATCGCCGATCACGTTGTTGACCCCTTTGACCACACTTTCCTCAACAAAGACATTGCCTATTTTGAAAAGGTCGTGCCCACGGCTGAAAATATTGCCGTCCACATCCGCGATTTACTGCGGGAGCCGATTGCTGAAACCGGCTCCCAACTCCATAAAGTCAAGCTGATTGAAAGTCCTAACAATTCTGCTGAGGTGTACTGCACAGCTGATACGGTTCCTGGAATGCTGGCTGCTCAGCAAACCCTAGCAGCAGTCTGAACTCAACCCGTGCCAGGAGTATGAGGCCAGCTGCTAGCCCTAACGATGGTTTTTCATCAGTTATGGATGGCGGCAGCGATCGCCCAACCTCGGCTGACTTTCCTAGAATATGGCTAACCATTCTGCTCAAGCTGGCGTTCCTCATGCAGGGTCGGCAGATTAATCAGAATTCGGTGAGGCCCGGCAGAATGTCAGGAACAGTCGTCAAGGAGGGAATGCCCAATGCTAGGGGCGATAGCGGGTGACATGATTGGCTCGGTTTATGAGTTCAATAATCGCCGCAGCAAAGATTTTCCTTTGTTTACCGAAGCAACGACCTTTACCGATGACACAATTTTATCGGTAGCGGTGGCCGACGTGCTGCTTCACGGCGGCAACTATGCCAAGGCTTTCAAGCAATATTACTGGCGCTATCCTAACCCCAGCGGCAGCTATGGCGCTCGCTTTCATCAGTGGGCCGCCGCCCCCACTGTCAAGCCTTACAACAGTTGGGGCAATGGTTCGGCGATGCGGGTGAGTCCGGTGGGGTTTGCGGGCACTGATTTAGAAGCAGTGTTGCAAGAGGCGTCGCGGACGGCTGCCGTGACCCACAACCATCCGGAGGGAATTAAAGGAGCACAGGCCACGGCGGCAACCATCTTTCTGGCTCGCCAGGGCAAATCGAAGGCCGAGCTGCGGCGCTATGTGACTGAAACGTTCGAGTATGATCTTGACCGCACCGTTGATGAGATTCGCCCTGTTTACACTTTCAATGAGTCTTGCCAGGCGACAGTCCCTGAAGCGATTGTCGCCTTTCTGGACTCCAGTGATTTTGAGGATGCGATTCGCAATGCAGTGTCCTTGGGAGGCGATTCAGATACGCTGACCTGCATTACCGGCGGTATTGCCCACGCCTTCTACGGTGAGGTGCCCGACCATATTCGCAAGCCCGTGCTGAAGCGGTTGGATGAGCCGCTGCAAAAAGTCGTTGAGGAATTTTGCGATCGCTTTGTTTGAGTAGCAGGGTGGCAGGGTGGTGGAGTGGCAGGGTGGTGGAGTGGCAGGGTAGCAGGGTAGGGCTGATTCTCTGCGGAGAGAAAAATAAAACAGGGGGATTTGAGGGAGCGATTATCATGAGCCTTCGGACACTGGTTGACGACCTCAAAACGATTCCAGATTGGCGACGGGGCCAGCAACCGGTGGATTATCCCCTCTGGTCACTTTTGCTGCTGAGCCTTTTGAGTGTCAT
>JBCCJU010000118.1:0-18518 GCA_039027715.1 Cyanobacteria bacterium P01_C01_bin.120 | reverse complement strand
CCTGGGCCCAGGAAATGGTGGTTAAAGTTAAAGAGCCGCAGCCGACAGAATATGACTACTTTCGCAAGAATCTGATTCTCTTTACCTATCTGCACTTGGCGGCGGAGCGGCGACTGACGGCAGCTTTAATTGCTAGTGGTATTAGCGCGATCGCCTATGAAACGGTGATGACGGCTGATCGCCGGTTACCGCTGCTGACGCCCATGAGCATCATTGCGGGTCGGCTTTCAGTGCAGTTTGGCGCCCGCTATCTAGAAAAGCAGCAGGGCGGTCGTGGCGTTTTGCTGGGAGGGGTTCCCGGAGTCCCCCCTGGAAAGGTGGCCATTCTGGGTGGGGGCATTGTGGGCACTGAGGCCGCCCGGATTGCGGTGGGTCTGGGGGCACAGGTGCAGATTTTAGACGTTAGCGTCGATCGCCTGTCCTATCTCGAAACCCTATTTGGTTCCCGCGTTGAGCTGCTTTACAGCACCGCTGCGCAGATCGAGCGAGTGGTGCCCCAAGCTGATTTAGTGATTGGCTCAGTATTGGTGCCCGGGCGCAAAGCCCCGACGCTAGTCCATCGTGAGCTAGTGGCGCAAATGCGGCCCGGCTCAGTCATCATTGATGTGGCCGTCGATCAGGGGGGCTGTATTGAAACGCTGCGGCCAACCTCCCACAGCCAGCCGACCTATGTAGAAGCGGGGGTCTTACATTTCGGCGTTCCCAATATGCCCGGAGCAACTCCTTGGACGGCAACCCAGGCCTTAAACAACAGCACTTTTCCCTATGTCCTGAAGCTGGCCAATCAGGGGTTAGCCGCTCTCAAAGACGATGCAGCGCTGGCTCATGGCTTAAATGTCAACGATGGCAAAATCGTTTATCCAGCCGTGCAGGACGCCTTTCCCGATTTGGCGGCGGCCTGAATTGCCGATCCGGCGGAGTCTGGCATAACAGCCCTGTGAAGCTGCCGCCCATCAGCTACGATGGCGATTTTACGGTTAGCGACGCATCACAGAGAGGCAGCGCTGAAGGACAGACACAGGCCATTTTTGTTCGCGTTAAGGCATTTGCCCACGTTAAGATAAAAATCGGACAAAAATTATTCGACCCCACTGTCACCCGCATAATTTTGCATGGCACAAACCACTACGGCGCAAAAATCAAGTCTCCAAGAGCTGACCGATTTGGATAATCAGCTTTCGCAGCGATTTATCGAGCTCGATCCGGGCGGCTACTTTTTGATTTATCTTGATCGCGACCATGGCTTGATTAAGGCTAAACACTTTACCAACGTCATCAATGACAAAGGTCTCGCTTGCGATCCAGAAACGGGAAAGCCCTTGCCCTGCCAGCCAAGTGCCCCGCGCCAGCATTCCCACGTTTATTCGGGGCGAACGGCAAAAGAGCTGTGTGTCGCCATTTTTGAGTCCAGCGATCGCCCCTGTCCCGTCACCAAGATAGATCACGCCGCCTATTTAGGTCGCGAATTTATCCGTGCTGAAATGGCGCTGCTGGCCAATCAAGAATACGTTCAGGACTAGGCGATAGTCGTCATTGAGCAGTCAAATCTCGATGAAATAAAGAATCGGCCCTGAGTTGGATTTTGTGAGCGTCGCTGAATATCAGGTGTGAGTGAGCGATATCGACCCGTAGCTGACAAGCCGACCCCGGCACTAGTTGTGGGCTTGTCAACGCTTGCCAACATCTGGCTCATGATGAAAAAATCAGAGCCGAAATCCACAGCGCGCTTTGGTAGAGCAGACGCACTTTTGCCGACCCGGCAAAGCCGCTTTCAGATTCTCAAATAGCGTTAATAAATTGCCTATCAAGACGGTGTCGCTATTGAGGAATTTTTGGAACTCTCCCATAACTTCCTGCTTCAAAGATTTAAGCCAGTTAAACTGCCTGCCGTAAAAGCAAAGGTCTACCATATATATTGATGTATGTAGAAAGCTATGTTGAACGGGTTCGGAAAACTCTAGCTGAAGCGCTTGAAGACTGACGGCATAATAGGCGAAGCGATCGCCCGACAATCTGTGGCACGCCATACAGCGCGGTTAGTCAGAACATTGTTGCCTGAAGAAAGCAGATAAACACAGTTAGGATACGGGAAAAGCGAGGAGACACGAGTCGAATGGGCAAAGTTGTTGGTATTGACCTTGGCACAACCAACTCAGTGGTCTCTGTAATGGAGGGAGGCAAGCCCGTCGTCATCGCCAATGCCGAAGGTATGCGGACGACTCCTTCAGTAGTCGCTTTTAGCAAAGACGGCGAGCGTTTGGTGGGACAGATGGCGCGTCGACAGGCCGTATTAAATCCCCAAAACACGTTTTACAGCGTCAAGCGCTATGTGGGGCGCAAGTATGGTGAGCTTACTGCGGATTCCAAACGAGTGCCTTACACCATCCGGCGAGGCGACAATAATGAAGTGCGCATCCAGTGTCCACGCCTAGAGCGGGAGTTTGCGCCAGAAGAGGTGTCGGCTATGATTCTGCGCAAGTTAGCCGAGGAAGCCAGCCGCTATTTGGGCCAGCCGGTGACCGGAGCGGTGATTACCGTGCCCGCCTATTTCAATGATGCCCAGCGACAGGCGACGCGCAATGCTGGCCGCATCGCCGGTCTGGAAGTGAAGCGTATTCTGAATGAGCCGACGGCGGCGGCGCTGGCCTATGGATTAGAGCAGCAGTACAGCCAGACGGTGCTGGTGTTTGACTTAGGGGGTGGCACCTTTGACGTTTCGGTGCTGGATGTAGGCGACGGCGTGTTTGAGGTGCGCTCCACTGCGGGAGATACGCAACTGGGCGGCACCAATTTCGATAAGAAAATTGTCGACTGGCTGGCGGATGAGTTTTTAGAGAAGGAAGGCGTTGATTTGCGACGCGATCGCCAATCCCTGCAGCGCCTTACCGAAGCGGCGGAAAAGGCCAAAATCGAGCTTTCCGGGGTCAATGTTTCCGAAATCAACCTGCCGTTTATCACCGCTACGGAGGACGGTCCTAAGCATTTGGAAACGTCGCTGTCGCGATCGCAGTTTGAAGGACTGTGTGGTGATTTGATGAGTCGCCTGCGGGGACCATTAAAGCAGGCCCTCTCAGATGCGGGGCTATCTCCCGACCAAATTGACGAAATTGTGCTGGTGGGTGGCGGTAGCCGCATGCCCATGGTGCATGATTTGGTGCGATCGCTGATTCGTCGGGAGCCTAACCAAAACGTCAATCCGGATGAAGTAGTAGCGGTGGGAGCGGCCATTCAGGCCGGGATTCTCACTCAAGAAGTTCAAGATATCCTCCTGCTGGACGTAACGCCCTTGTCTTTGGGGCTGGAAACCATCGGCGGCGTGATGAAAAAAGTGATTCCCCGCAACACTACAATTCCCGTGCGGCGATCGGATATTTTCTCCACTTCTGAGAACAATCAGACTATGGTGGAAGTCCACGTCCTGCAGGGCGAGCGGGAAATGGCTGCCGACAACAAATCGCTGGGCCGGTTCAAGCTGATGGGCATTCCCCCAGCGCCGCGCGGTGTGCCGCAAGTGCAAGTAGCCTTTGACATCGACGCCAATGGCATTTTGCAGGTGTCGGCCATGGATCGCACCACTGGACGCGAGCAGAGCCTGACCATTCAGGGGTCGGCAACTTTGAGTGAAGCCGAAGTGCAGCAGATGATTCGCGATGCGGAAGAATATTCTGAGACGGATCGGCTGAAGCGTGAGCAAGTGGAAAAGCGTAACCGAGCGGAAGCGCTGACCTATCAAGCGGAACGAGTGCTGCGGGAAGTGGTGCTCGACTTTGGCATGCAGTTTGCCCGCGATCGCCGGCGGCGAGTCGAGCGCTTAATTCAAGAACTGCGGGAATGTTTGACCAATAATGACGAGCGGGGCATTGATATTACCCAGTCAGAGCTGCAGGACGAGGTCTATGAGCTGAACCGCGAAGCCTATCTTTACGAAGACGACAGTGAAGAGACGGATTTGTTGGGGCAAATTGGTGGCACCCTCAAGCGCACCTTTATGGGGGATGAAGACGAGTTTAATCGTTATGAAGATAGCTGGTCGCGTCGTCCCGCCTGGGAAGAAGATGCCTGGAACTACGATCGCCCCCGCCTAACGGGTACACCTCCAGTTAACGATTACTATAATTCGCCGCCGCCTCGCTACCAGTCTGACGCTTATGGGGCACCGCCGCCCCGCAGCAACGATCCGTATGCCCCCTCGGGTCGCGACCCCTATGGTGAGCCCGCCGGTAACCGGCCGAATTGGGAAAATACTCGTCCTAGTGGCGGCAGCCAATCTTGGGATAATGACTACGGTCAGGCGGCATCGCCAGGCTATGGCGGCGATCGCTATGCCCCCAACCCGTCTCCTCGCTATCCGGGCGAATCAGGATACGGCAATAATGACGCCTATCGTCCACCGTCTAATCCTCGAAACGAGCCAGAGCGCTATGGTCAACGCCCAGTGCCCCAGGACAATGGCGATTGGAATCGGCCTGCCACCGACGGCCCGCCGCGATCGCCGTCAAATGGTCCCCAACCTCGGCGTCGTGATGACTACTCCAATCCTCGAAGAATGAATAGCAGCGGCTATGATGACGAATGGGGCGATGAGGACGAGTGGTTTTAACCACTTTGGCTAGCGTCTGCCTCGTTTCTCACTGTTTAATTGGTTCACGATAATGAGCCAAGTTAATTCCTGCGTCCATGCAAAACTTTCGGAACTATTTTGAGATCTTAGGGGTTGAACAAGACGCGTCGCCGGCGCAAATCAAGCAAGCCTTTCGTCAGCAGGCCCGTAAATATCACCCCGATTTGAATCCGGGAGATAAGGCGGCAGAAGAGCAGTTTAAGCTGCTGGGAGAAGCTTACGAAGTACTCTCTGATCCAGAGCGGCGATCACAGTACGAACAGTACAGTAGCTTTTGGCAGCAAAAGGGATTTCGCCAGCGAGTCAGTAAGTTTTCCTTCAAAGATATTGATTTCAGCGACCTGGGCGATTTCAATTCGTTCATTGATCAGCTGCTTAATCGCCGTGAAGAACCGACTCGCAACAATGGTCGCCCAGCAGATTCGGCATCTGGCCCACGCCCCCCCTCCCGTCAGGGCGATGCGTCTCGAACCGCCACTCAAGCCACGGCTTCTAATCGTCGTGACGCTGAGGCCACACTAACGGTGCCCTTGGAGCGGGCCTATGTGGGTGGACAAGAACGGATTCGGCTGGAAGATGGTCGGGCAATAGAAGTGGACATGCCGCCGGGCATGGTGACCGGGCAGCGCATTCGACTGAAGGGACAGGGCATGAGCGGCGGCAACCTCTATCTCCGCATCGCCGTGGAAACTCACCCGTTCTTTAAACTGGTGGATAACGACATCTTTTGTCGCATGCCGATTACGCCCAGCGAAGCGGCGGCGGGCAGCAACATTACTGTGCCAACGCTGGATGGTCCGGTACAAATGAATGTGCCGCCTGGGGTCCAAGCTGGGAAGCGACTGCGACTGGCGGGCCGAGGTTTTCCCATTGGTCGCGATCGCCGCGGCGATCAAATCATGGAAGTGGAAATTGTTATGCCACTTAAGCTGAGCGATCGTGAACGCCAACTATACGAAGAGCTACGCTCCGTGGAGACTTTTGATCCCCGCGCTGACCTCCTGCAGTCCTGGCAGCCGGTCTCTCGCTGATTAGCTCGTCATCGCTGCGTAGTCGCAACTCCACCCGACAAAACGAATGGACTGTCGGCAAGTTGGTTAGCCGGGCTGCGAAGATCACCCTATGTCAGTTCGCTTTTCTAAAGCTATAGAGATTGAAACGGCAGGCGTTGCTAGGAAAATGAATCATATTCAAAATCGAATATCGAACATCAAGAATTGCTATTACTTACGACGGATAACGATCGCTGATTTACTGAGGCACGATTAAGTTATAAATCTTAAAGAATCTGACCATGGCCACCCGCTCGACGTTTATTTATTCGGCAGCTGCTTTGCGTCGGATGATGGGGCTGCCAGCATCAGTACCCATTCAAATTCGAGAATTCGTCAACGCGATTTGGGTTTGGGTGAAGGGCGATCGCCCTACGTTTATTTCCAAAACTGATTTTAAGCGCCACTTTGTTGAGCGTCGTAAAGCCGATGCCGAACCTTTGCAGGTCACCGATTGGCTGCGGGACCCACCGCGCTACACCGTGACGCATCCTGCCACCGGCTCGCAGCATTGGGTACTGGAACGCGAGGACCGTCTCGACTGCGATTGCGAAGATTATCGCTGGCAACAGCAATTTATTGGGCGCGGCTGCTGCAAACACGGATATGCGGTGCTGCAACATCTGGGCTTCAACTCGCTACAGGACTTTGTGCAAACAAAGAAGTCGCCGGAGATGACGGTGTAAGTATGGGCGGGCATTTTACGGCTAACCGCTCGGACTGGGAAATAGCGCTGTCCACAAAATGCTTCGCTCGCACGGCGACTAAATTTTAGGACTTAATCAGTCCACTGGCCGCAACTAATGCAGCGCCGATCTTCAATTTCCAGGTTGGATAGAATGAAATGAAACCGGCGAGGCTCTCGACCTGTTGGGTTACGCTATCGCTTTATCGAAGTCATGACAAAGGGCTTTACCTAACTTACGCGACTAGCGATTATGTCGCTCATGAAGAGCCGTCTGATTAGCTCGTGTGAAGACGAAAAAGCCCGTTTTGCGTGGTGTGGTGGTAGCGGGCACATTGGGAGTTCTGATTTACAGATTGATTATGTACCAAATTTTATGGCCCCTAACCCTCGTTGTCGCAGCTTTCTCAGCTCCTGCAGTCTACGCCACGCCTGTCTGCTATTTAGACATGAGTAATGGCGTTGTTGACCTCTCACACCTATGCGGACATAATGGCGGCTCTGTGGAAGTGAGACCGCCTAGTGCCAACGCCCCTGCAGCAACGCCCGAGGCGGCTCCGCAAAGGGAACGGCGCTACGGGGCGTTTTTGGATCAATATGCGCGTAGTAACCCCAGCGGCACATATCGGGAGGCGAGAATCGTCGGGGATGCCCGTGACTACTGCAGGGGAGTTGAAGATTTGGCGGGCAACAGTTTTTCTAATGATGCTTTGAGCTGGGTATTTGACCGGATCGATGAAGCTGACAACGCACTGGAGCGGGAACGCCTGATAGATCACTGGTTCGCTATCCACTGGAACGCGCCGACTACGTTCTGTTAAACCACCTCCAGAACTCCAGAACTCTGCGCCCCCTAGCTACGACTGAGGGTTTTGTTTGGGTAGGCTATTTGTATTGACCGTCCGGCGGGTTCTCGTCGGCAAGGCGCTACCGCAATCAAGCTTGAATTTGTAGGTTAGATTGGCGCTAGTATAAACCAGCGTAACCCTTGCTGCCGTTGGATTTTACTGCGTTCAACCCAATCTACAATCACTCACGCATTAGGAGCTGAGAGACTACTAGGGCGAAATTGCGGCAGTTTGGACCGGGGCACTTTCCGGTATGGCTGGCCCCACTGACACTTTGACGCTCTCCGGCTGCGCCCAGAGAATTAAACGCGGCTCCAAGGAGCTGTGCAGATAGCGATGTTTTGGCAGCAGCCGCAGGGAAAGGCCCTGTAAACCGCTGCTGTCGTACTGCAGGCTGGTGTGATAGAGACTCTTGCCGGTGGCGTCTTGCCCCTGGTACTCCATGGTCATGGAAGTACCGCTGTGCATTTCGCCATCAACTTGTACAGTGCCCTGGTACAGCTCTACGGCGACATCTTCTGGTGACAGTTGGCCCAAGGCAATCTTGGCCTGGACGTCGAAAGCCTGACTGACCTGTAGGTCTGTGGGCGCAGCGATATCAATGGCTTCAATTTTGACGTCGTACCAGCGCTCATGGAGCTGCGTTTGCCAAGCCGATAGTTCGCGTGCCGGTTCGTATTGAGCCGCACTGAGCTGCTGTAGGCGATCGCTAGCCATAAAGTAGGCTCGCCGCGCATACTCCTTGACCATGCGAGAGGTATTGAACAGTGGCGTGTTGAGATACACCGCATCCTTCATTTTGGCGACCCAACCGCGCGGCACGTTGTTTTCGTCGCGATCGTAAAACAGCGGCACCACTTCTTTTTCAATTAGCTCGTATAAAGCATTCGCCTCCACTTCGTCTTGATAATCCGGATCGTCATAGACTTCTCCAGAGCCGATCGCCCAGCCGGTCTTCACATAATCAGCCTCATCCCACCAGCCGTCTAGCACACTGAGATTGAGCAGGCCGTTCATCGCCGCTTTCATGCCGCTGGTGCCAGAAGCTTCGCGGGGTCGCCGGGGATTATTCAGCCACACATCCGCTCCGGCTACCATGGCGCGGGCTGTATGAATGTCGTAATTAGGGACAAACACAATGGAGCTATCGAGTCCTTCATCCCGGGTAAAATGGATGATGCTGCGAATGAGTTCTTTGCCCGGAATATCCTTCGGATGGGCCTTACCGGCAACGACAAACTGCACGCGGCGATCTTTGCGACCGTTGCCGGTGATGATTTTACGAATCCGTTCTAAATCCCGCAGAAAGAGCGTGGCCCGTTTGTAGGTCGCAAAGCGGCGAGCAAAACCGATGGTGAGCACTGACGGATCGAGGACTTCTTCGGCCTTAGCTAATTCCTGAGGAGAGGCATCGCGACTGAGCAGGCTTTGATGCAGCCGATTGCGAGCATATTTGACGAGTTGCGAACGGCAAATTTCATGATTGCGCCACAGTTCCTCGTCCGGAATGGATTTGACCCGCGCCCAAAGCGGATCTTGTGATCCCGCCTGGGACCAGTTGGGGCCTAGGTAGCGATCGTAGAGTTCCTGGGTGGGCTTGGCGACACAGCTGCGGGCGTGAACACCGTTGGTGATGGCAGTGATGGGCACCTCTGACCGAGGCAGATCCTGCCAGAGTCCCCCAAACATGTCCCGCGAAACGGCGCCATGCAGCTGGCTAACGCCATTGACAAACGTGGCCGTTTTAATCGCTAGTACTGCCATGCTGAAGGGCGTCGATAAATCGCCAGTAGCTTCGCGCCCGAGGGCTAAAAACTGATCGTCCGGGAGCCCGAACTGCCGGGCATAGTGACCCAGGTAATACAAAATCTTGTCGGCCCCAAACAGGTCGATGCCCGCTGGAACTGGCGTGTGGGTGGTAAAAATTTGGCTAGAAGTGGCTACCTGAAGAGCTTCTGGATAGGACAACCCTTTATACGCCATCAGCATCCGGATGCGTTCGAGGGCCAGAAAAGCCGAGTGCCCTTCATTCATGTGATAGGCAGTGGGTTGCAGTCCCAAAGCTTCTAACAGGCGAACGCCGCCGATTCCCAACATAATCTCTTGGTGAATCCGCATGTCGATGTCGCCGCCGTAGAGGCGATCGCAGATATCTTGGTCGTACGGATTGTTCGGCTCAATGTTGGTGTCGAGGAGATAGAGCGGCACCGTACCTACTTGTACCCGCCAGATCCGAGCGTAAACCGTCCGCCCAGGATATTCCACTGCCACGCGGATTTCGGAACCGTTTTCATCCCGCTCCAGCACCAGCGGCATGTTGTAAAAGTCATTAACTGGATAGCGCTCTTGCTGCCAGCCATCCGCATTGAAATATTGAGCAAAGTAGCCCTCTTGATAGAGCAGACCAACCCCCACCAGCGGCAGACCCAAATCACTCGCAGACTTTAGGTGGTCGCCGGCCAGCACTCCCAGACCGCCAGAATAAACCGGCATACAAGAGGTGAGACCAAATTCCATGGAGAAATAGGCGTAGCATTCGCCCGGCGCAGGCTGAGAGCGATTTTTGTAATACCAAGTGCGTTCACTCAGGTAAGCTTCCATACGCTGCACCGCGCGATCGCTCTGGGCCACAAAACCTTCGTCGTCAGCGGCAGCTTGCAAACGCTGCTGGCTAATCATCCCTAACATCAAAACCGGATTGTAGTGACTTGACTCCCACAAGTCGGGATCTAAGCGACGAAACAGTTCAACTGTGTCAACATCCCAGTCCCATTGCAAATTGTAAGCCAGCTTTCTAAGTCCTTCTAAGCGAGCCGGCAGTGCAGGGGTAACGTTAAAAGTGCGAATTGGGCGCATAGTGATAGAGCCATAACTTGCTAATGTCGAGCGACTACCACAGACGTATTGGCTTTGCCTATACCTGTGATATGCAATTTTTATTCTGTCGAGAATATGTCAATCCTCCTCAAGGTTTAATTTTCTCTTGGGGATTGCTGCTGATAAATGGCTACTACCGTTACAGCAAAGTTACATAGGAAACCTTGCTGTACTTATCGGCACGGCAAATGAAGCCGGCATTGCATACTGCTTTCTTGGAGTTTATGAAGGGATCTGTACTTAAATAACTCACCCAAAGCACAAAGTGGCTGTAAGGGTTTGGCAGTGCCAAACCTCAAAGACTGGGCACGCTATTTTTACGCAACTTCCTAATCAGATTCTTCACCAGCGGCTGCGCCGGTAGTCTCGTCTTCGTCGCTGTCTGCAGGCGTGGGGTCTGAGATAAGTGCCCAAGGAATGGTGGCATCTTCCGCCACGCGAATTGCCACCTGGGCCGCGCCGACGCGATTAAGATGACTGGGATCAGCAAACAGATTATTTTGGCCAGGCCATCCCTGTAGCAAATCAACGACGGTAAATCCGGTTCTGCTAGCTTCTTGGGTCATAAACTGCTGAAACTGGCGCTCGTAAAGCAAGCGAGTATTGTCTAAATAATCGGTACTCAGCGGCAGATTAACAAAGACAAAAGGCATGTCGTTGGCCCGAGCAAAAGCAACGATCGCCCGAAACGAGACCGTTTGCACGCCGTTCAGGTTGAACGCTGAGTAGGTGCCGTCGTAGAGCCCAGCGACCCGAGGAAAGCGCGTGTAGTAGTTGATGGGGTCAAAAACTTCGTTCACAGCCCAAAAGCCATACCCATTGATGTCGTTGATGGGGGTGACTTGAGCTTTGGGCGCATTGGGGCGAGAGACTTCATCGGTCGAGTCATTAGCAATATCAACCGTGGCCGCTAGTGGTCTGGCAGGGTCAAATTCTGGGCGATCGCCCGCCTGCACTGCCGCATATCCAGGCGATTCCAGAATTTTGGCAAAGGTGCGATCAAACCGCCCGCTATTAAACGAGCGAGAACCGCCTGCCCAGATAATCATTTCTGGCAGTTGCTCTGGCGTCAGCAACTGTCGGAGCATAAAGCTGACAACTTGGGCTGTCGCTCCATTGACGGCGAAATTGTAGACCTGTAGGTCGTGGCCCTGTAAGGCGAGGCGCTGCTGCAAAATCTGAGGATTCAAGCCCTGAAGCGCTCGTGAACTGCCGACAACCAAGATGTCGGGCGTATCAAAAGTGGCAATGTAGGACAGATAAAGAGCCAGTTGCTCATCCAGCACTTCGTTGCCCAGAGTGGGAAAGATGGCGAGGCGAGCGGCGACTTCAGCCTGCTCCAGCGCGATCGCCTGATTAGTCAAATATTCGCGAGTTTTGCGCTGGGCAAACAGCCACTCAGGGCTATCTAAAGGCACGGCTTGCAGGGCCACAATGGCTTCTGACCAGGCGGTTGCGACGGCGCTCCAGTCGTCGGCAGTGCTGGCCGACTGCGCTAGTTCAGCGGCCCGAGTGGCCGTTTCGAAGGCCTGAGCCAGCGGCGCTCTGGCCACTGTAGCCGGATCGGATGCCGCTTCTGGGGGAGCCGCTGGCGTTTCATCGGCAGCAGTTTCCACGGTTTCAGTTCGCTCGGCTTGAATCGGCGCCATCGCCGAACAGGCCAAGCCGGAAATTCCTGTCCAAAAAGCAATGCTAGCGACTAGCCAGCCCCGTGACTTGGGCCCCTGTTTCATAGTTTTAACCGCATGACAACAGTGTTTCCAGGGCGCGTCATCAGCAATGCTAAAACCCTAGCGAAATCAGCACGATCACGCTGGCCTCAACTTCGGGTGAGGGATTGTCCCCCTCGCTGTCGAGGTACATGTTCAGCTGATGACAGCCTCTAAGTTCAGTATCGAACAAACACCCCGTGACCGACAGCGGCCTTAGCTATGCGATCGCCGGAACAGCCGCCGAGCGTTGACCGTGAAAGACCATTTCTCCTCCCCCTTTCATCCCCAAGGTAACCCCCCGTCGTTCAGGAATGGCGGGGCGATCGCTGGCTAAGGCAAATTCAAAATTGCTTAGCAGCGTGCCCAGGATAATCTTCAGCTCATACATGGCCAGGGCATAGCCTATGCAGCGCCGGGCCCCACCGCCAAACGGCATAAATTCATAGGCCGCATACTGCCGCTCTAGAAACCGCTCGGGGCGAAATTCGTGGGACTGAGGATACAAATCTTCGCGATGGTGCAGCAGATAAATGCTGCCCGCGAGCAGGGTGCCGGGGGCAATGGGGTGGCCCAGCAGCTCCAGCGGTTCATGCACTAGGCGAGGAAACGTCAGCATTGCCACAGGATAGATGCGCAGCGTTTCGTTACAGGTCGCCTCCAGATAGGGCAGTTTGGTTAGGGCCATGGGCTCATTGCTGGCGTGGGCTGCCGCAATCTCATCGCGAATTTTGGCCAAAATGTCGGGCTGATGGTGCACCCAATACAGCGCCCAGGCGATCGCGGTGGCGGTGGTCTCATGGCCAGCGACTAGAAGCGTCATCAGTTCGTCCCGCAGTTCCACGTCTGACAGGCCTTCGCCCGCTTCATCTCGCGTCATAATCAGCAGTGACAGAATATCGCTGCGGCTGGCATCCACTGCCGCCCGGCGGTCGCGAATCTCGGCGTAAAGCAGGTCGTCAATTTCTTGGGACAAGCGAGCTAGTTTAGCCCCCGGACTCCAACCACCATAATCCTTTTGCAGTCGGGGAAAGAACACAACGGTGGACGCCAGAGGCCGGCTGACCATATCGAGGCGTTCGGCCAGCAGATACTCTAGTCGCCGATAGCGATCGCCCTCGTGCAGCCCAAACACCGCCTGCAAAATCACCCGCATGGTAATTTTTTGCGTCAGCTCGCGCGCCCGCAGCCCCTGCCCTTGCTGTAGGCTCGCCATGGCTTCCAGAGTAATTTGGTAAATCAAATCTGCATAAACCTTCAGCCGCTCGCCGTGAAATGGCGGCATAATTAGCTTGCGCCGGGCCCGGTGCTGCTGACCGTTAAGCATAATAATTGAGTTTTCGCCCAGCAGGGGTTTGAGCACGGCATTGGCATCCCCCGGAGCGCTCATCACCGAGCTCGTATCTTTGTTGAACATCGTTTTGATGGCTTGCGGGTGGCTCACCAAAATCCAATCCAACAGTCCCCAACGGGCAAAAAACAAGTCGCCATATTTTCGATAGTTGACCTCCATATAATCCAGCGGCCGAAAAATCCAGTTAACCAGCTGCAGGTAAGGGTTAGTAGGAGGAGCGGGAATGGTTTTCATAGAAGATGCCTAGAGCCATTTTTTCTAGCCTACAGGCTGCGCCCAGAAGCGTGGGCATCCGTCAGCGAATCTTGTTAAAAATGCGGCGACTGCCCGATTGAAAGCGTCTGGGTCGGCTAGGTGAAGCCAGTGATGGCCAGGCACCGAGCAGTTCTCCAGCTGAGTCAGGTATCGATAATAGGGTCGGGTTTATAGATAATCCCTTGGATCGGCTTCCTCTGTCACCTGTCGATCACCCGTTGGACAAGCTTCCCAGCCTGTCCCCACCCCACCGAGATAGGCCCAAGAACTGCCCCCAGCGGCCCCACGCACCGCCAACCCACCCGCAACTCAATCGCCCAGCTGCTGCTCCAGCTCGGCAATTTCGCCATTGCGGCGGTGGTAGCCCACCATCTCCCCTGCCTGAAATACGCCCACATACTCCGGCGGCTCCCACTCCTCCCAGGTGGGCACATGGGGCACATAGGGCCGCTCGGTTTGTTTGACCAGCGCCTTCGCCTCGTCGAGCTTGGCGCGGGCTTGGGCCTGGCCATCCACGGTCAGTGCCAGGCGACAGCGCTCCAGAGCCGCTTCGATTTGGTGGGTCAGCATCTTGCTACGGCCCGCGATTTGTTCCACTTCAGTAAGGTCGCGATGAGCCCGCTCTAAACACTCTGCCGCTGTCACTCCTGACGTGACTCCTGACTGCACTCGCCACACTTGTGCCCGCGCCAGCAGCCCAAGCGGTAAATATTGCTGTTGTCCAGCCTGACGCAGCAGCGAGACACTCTGGTTAAGGTAATGAGTGGCCTGCTGCAGGAGAGCGGTGAGATCTTCCGCAGGGATTGATGCAGCTGGAATTTTTTGCCTAAGCGTTGCTTCTAGAAGATAGGTTTTTCCCATTGTCAAATGATCTAAACCAATATCAAATACTGAATCACTTGGAGATCGCCACTCAAACAGTTTCTCAGCCCGATCGCGCACTTCACGACAGCGAGCCAGCCAGGATGATTCTCCACCGCTGCCCGCCTCCCCTGGCTCCAGCAGCCCCCGCTCCAGCAGCAAATCACAGTAGAGGAATCCTGCCACCGAGTAGAGCAGCGGATACTGGGGCTGCCGCTCAGCCTGAAGCGCCTCGGCCTCGTGGAAAGCCATTTGGGAAGCCTGCAGACGAGCCGCCTGGTGCAGGGCATCCGCCACTTTTATCCGTCTAGCCATTCGCTGAAAGGAATCGCCGCTGCGATCGCCCAGCTCCACCGCCTGCTCCCCCACCCGCACCGCCGCCGCCACATCCCCCAGCGTCAGATACAGCTCGCTAAGGTTGGAGGCTGTAATAGCAGCATTTTTCCAGTCATTTCTGGCAGCTTCTGATTCCAAACCTGTCTGCATTGGCTGAGCCGCTTCAGTCAATCTTCCTAAAGCACGCAAACGAAAGCTTGCATCATTGAGGACTCTGGCTTGAGCGGGTTTTGTGAGAGCTTCTTTAGGGATACTGAATGGAACCTCGAATAAGTACCTTAAAGCCGCAAGATCGGTTCCCATTGAGCCTAGTTTACGGACGCTAAACTTTTCCTCGTTTCGCTGGATAAGTGCTTCAAAGACATCCTCCCAAGCTTTCTGATAAATTTCCGCTTTTCCTCCGTGAGACATTGCATGGTACAGCGGCATCATTTCCTGCAACGTCTCAGGCAGTTCCGGAGCCGCCTGCTTTAAATGCTCATACAGGCGACGATGGGCTTCCTTCGCAGCATCTGGATATTGACTATCTAGCTGAGTGGCAAAATACTCTCGAATTAGGGGATGGGCGTCTAGGGAATTAAGAATTGAAAATTGAGAATTGATAGCTTGCTGATTTCCCTCATCTGCCAATGAATCCGCACTGAGCAACCCATACTCAATCAGATTTGACACCGCCCACTCACAATCCTCCACGCTCAACCCCACCAGCGCCTCCGTCAGCCCCGGAATCACCGGCGTCACACAGACCGCCGCCAAACAGTCCACCTCCGCCGGTCGATCAAACAGCCCCAGCAGCCGCAAAATCGCCAGCTCTATGCCATCCCCCAGCCAGCGCTCATATTTTTCCACCAGCTTAAAGGCGTGGCTCCCCAGCCGCTGATCCACCCGCGCCAGGTCCACCTCACCAATCCGCCGCACATCTCCCCGGTAGACTCTCGTTAAGTAAGTTCCTAACAGCCGCAGCGCCAGCCCGTGCCCCTTTACCTGCCGCGATGCCGCCTCCAGCTCCGGTTGCAGCCCCTGCACTCCCAAAGCCTGCAGCAGTGCCGCCCCCGCCTGGTCCGACAGCGCCTCTAGGTCAATCTTTGCCGCTGCCGGAATATCCGCCACCGCCTGCCGCGTGGTAATCACACACAGTCCGGGGTTATCCGCCGCTAGCTCCCGCACCAGCGCCGCCAGCCCCTGGTCCTTAATGCGCCCCACCTCCACCGAGGCCGCCCCCCACTGCAGCGGCTCCAGCCCATCCAAAATCAGCAGCGTCCTGGTGCGCCGGATCAGCTGCGCCAGCCGTTCCCCCTTATCCCAGGCAGAGCCCTCCTCCGGATTGGGGTCGCCAAAAAACTGCAGCGCCTCATTAATAAACCCCTCCGCCGAGACCTGGGCCTCATCCCGCGAGCCCTGGCTATAAAACGAATGGCCCAACACATACTGGGCACCGCGCCACTTATCTCTTCGCAGGCGTTCTAACCATGCGGCAACCAAAGAGCTTTTGCCCACACCACCAAACGCGACCAAACTAATCAAAGGGATATCCGGATCATCCCAAGCCTGGTTAAGTCGTTTGAGTTCTTGCCCTCGACCAACAAAGTGACTGACTGCAGGAGGCAAATGAGCAATGGAAACAATAGGGCCAGACGATTGAGTTCCCTGGGAAGTTACTGGCTTGGACAATTCAGCAATTTTGGCTTCGCATTCCTCAATTTGCTGTCGCAGCTCGAACTTCTGGGCCGCATCAGATTCAATTGCCTCTTCTTCTTGTAAATAGGCAAGTTTCCTTTGCCAGCGCTGGAGCGCCTGTGAATCTGTCATGGGTTTACATCACCCCGCTGTTAGCCTGCACTACCTAACCATTCACCCGACCTAATCTACACTCCGAACCGATTTATCCCCCCAACTCACGAATTTTTTGCTGAGCTTCTTCAATCTGCTTTTTCAGCGCAAACTTCTGCGCCGCGTCGGCAGCAATTGCTTCCTGCTCTTGCAAAAACGCCAGCTTTTGCTGCCACAAATCCACTGCTCCACCAGTCGGTGGCGATGCCGTAGGCACTGGCTGCGGCTTGGGGGCAACTGTGGGCGACTGAGACGAGGCCGTTCCTGCCGACGGTGGGTGATGGGGGGCTGCCCGCAGTGCCCGAATTAGTTTCTGAAAGTTGGCATCTCGCTGCTCAGCCGGGAATAAATCCACAAACTGCAGCCGATCCAGCGTACGAGTGCCATCAATTTCAATCATGGGAATCTCGCAGTCAGACAGCCGCACCGGGATTAAGAAGATATCCCCAGGGGGATACTCCCGCAGCAGATTAATGGCATCCAATGCCTCTGGATAAATCCCCGATGTGGTCCGTGTCGCCGTTTCTTTTGAAAAACAAATCACCACCGCATAGGCATCTCGCATTGCCTTGCGAATTTCCAGCTTCCAGTCCTGCCCCGGCAGAATATCCTGATCCCACCAGACCGTTTCCCCCGCTGCGATTAGCTCGCTATGGAAACAGCGCACTGCGTCGGCGTTGTCCCGACAGTAGGACAGAAAAACATGCTTTTTGGCCATCGACTTTTAGGGGCAAATATAGGCAAATTCCGTAGATTCTCCCAGTTTGCGCAGGGATTATGGGCCTGTCAAGGTGATGTCGCCGCGTCGGGCAGAGGCACTCTATAGAAAGCCTTTACACAAAAACTTTAGCTATGGGGAGCTGAAAGTCTGGTAACAAAGGAGACGTTAAGCGATCGCCCACCATCAGCGTGCTCACTAGCTGCAGTTGAGCCCCCTCCCGGCGATACACCGCCAGCGTTTCCATCTGCCATGGCGAATATGAGGAGCGCGGGTTATAAACAGCTCTCCATCAATGATTTCATACCGCTTCCAGCCGCCGTCGTCGGGCATAAATTTGATGTCGTCAACGGTCCAGCGGAGCGGTTGAGTCACCATAAACTTTAGACCTGAGCTGTGGAGCTAGTGTAACCAAATCGGTAGCACCTCATAATCAGGCGTGATAGCGGTCGTGGTTGAGGAGCCCGAGCCAACTGAATGGTCAACCTTGCGTAGGGAGAGAATCTACCAAGTTGTCGGCACGTGATCCTAAGAGCGAACATATAGCCGTCGCCAGTTCCGTGAGGACAAGACGGCGAACCATCTGGCTGGGGGCTAGGCAGCCGAATATTACTGGTTGCATAAGCTTAGGGACTATCATCATTTAACGCTCGATTCCAGTTCAGCCCCTAGCGGGTTTTGCAGAGCGGGCGCGGTAATGCCGATGCCGCAAGCATTCTGGATTTAATTGATGACGCGCCCTAGATGGCTAAAGCTACATTTGCGATCGCCCACCCCGCTAACCCTCACTCTCGGGTAATGGCATCAACACCATCACTCCGCTTTTCCCGGCTTCAACCTTAATTAGCGGTGGCGAAAATTAGCGATAGCGAATCCTTCGGCCACAGCCTCGGCAGACAAGTCTCAAACCAGGGAAACCGGGGCACCGACGGCCAACGGCTGGTCCCCTGAGTTAGGCAGCCGCCGGGTATTGACGGCCAAGCGATAGAAGTGGTTAAAGCGCGATCGCGCTACGCCCTCTGGCAAGGTCTCTGCCCGCCGCTGACTAAAAGTTTTCTGAAAGCCCGCGATCGCTTCACCAGTCTCCGCATCGCGCGTGGGTACAATGCAGCGCTGGCAGGGATTGATCCCCAGGAACGTCACCGCTCCTATTTGAAAGGGCACCGGCTCTCCAGACTCAGAGAATAGCTGGTCTTCCCAAAAAGCGGGAACGCCGGCGATTTCTAGATTAGTGCGAAAGCGGCGGCGACTTTCCTCTAGGCTGAGACCATACCAGTCAGCCACGGTTTGCACAGTAGCCGTGCTGATTACCGTGGGTCCTGGCGAATCAGTGTCGTCGGGAAACCCCAGTTCGCCGTTATGTTGCAGGGTT
>JBCCJU010000117.1:0-18775 GCA_039027715.1 Cyanobacteria bacterium P01_C01_bin.120 | reverse complement strand
TTGAGTGATGCCGACCTTTCCAAAGTATGAGAGCTATAAGAATAGTGGTGTCGCTTGGCTAGAAGATATTCCAGAACATTGGGAAGTTCTACCTGGGCGCGCATATCTAAAACCCAAGAAAGTAAAGAATACTGGAAATAAGGTTGATACTGTTCTTTCGTTAAGCTATGGAAAGATTGTTATCAAACCAGAAGAAAAGCTACATGGCTTAGTTCCTGAATCTTTTGAGACTTATCAGATTGTGGAACCTGGAGACATTATCGTTCGGGCGACAGATTTGCAGAACGATCACACAAGTCTTCGAATCGGTTTAGTAGGAGACAGAGGAATTATTACGTCTGCTTACTTGTGTCTTCATCCAACTGAGATGATGAACTCAAGATTTGCTTACTACCTGTTACATTCCTATGATCTTCTAAAGGTTTATTACGGTATGGGTTCTGGATTGAGGCAGAATCTTGATTACACAGATTTCAAATATCTTCCCCTTACAGTTCCCAGTCTTGAAGAACAGAAGCGGATTGTTGAGTTTTTGGATCGCACTACCACCGAGATCGATCGCGCCATTTCCCAAAAACAACGCCTCATCGAACTTCTGCAAGAGCAAAAAGCCATCCTCATCAACCAAGCCGTCACCAAAGGGCTAACCCCCAATGTGCCGATGCGGGATAGCGGGATTGAGTGGCTTGGCGAAATTCCAGAACATTGGAACTTTCGGAGAGCTAAGTTTCTATTTAGGCAGAGTCGCTTATCTGTCAGAAAGACTGATGATGTAGTGACTTGCTATCGAGACGGAGAAGTTACTTTACGGACTAATCGTAGAGCAGATGGCTACACAGTTGCCATTTTAGAACAGGGCTATCAAGGCGTTCGATCAGGGCAACTTGTAATTAACTCGATGGATGCTTTTGCCGGGGCAATAGGCGTTTCAGATTCTGATGGTAAATGTTCACCTGAATACGTCGTATGTGATCCAGTAAATCCTGATTCAGTTGAGCCAAAGTATTATGCGCTATTGCTCCGTGAAATGGCTCTAAAAGGATATATCGAGGTTATCTGTCCAGCGGTTAGACAACGTGGCTTAAGAATCAGATACAACGGTTTTGCTCAGCTTTTATTACCGCTGCCTTCAAAAGAAGAACAGGAGGCAATTACCACACAAGTTGATGCAATCGTTTCTGGGACTGCTGAGACCCTAGATTCTCTCGATAGAGAAATCGATTTACTGAAAGAAATGAAGAGTATTGTGATCAGTCAAGCTGTAACCGGAAAAATAAAAGTCTGAGGTCAATGTCATGGTCAGTCAAACTCACGACACTCCCCTCACTGCCGCAACCGTCGTCCAGACCTTGCGGGCACAGCCTGACCTGTTTTCCCAGTTCAAAATCCAAACCTTGGCGCTGTTCGGCTCCACCGCCCGTAACGAGGCCACGGCCCAGAGCGATTTAGATTTTCTGGTGGAGTTCGACGCCGACCCCACCCTCAGCCTTTACATGGATCTGAAATTTTTTCTCGAAGATCTGTTTGAGAGAAACGTCGATTTAGTCATCAAAACCGACATCAAACCACAGATCCGAGACACGGTTATCCAGGAGGCGGTTCATGTCGCGTAACCTCAGCCTCTACCTCGCCGACATTTTGACCAGTATCGGCAAGATTCAACGCTACACTGCCGGACTCAGCTATGAAGATTTAACGCAAGACGAACGCACCCTGGATGCGATCGTCCATAACCTGCAAATCATTGGAGAAGCCACCAAACAAATTCCTGACTCGCTTCGTAGTCAGCATCCGCAAATTGACTGGAAAGCGATCGCTGGCATGAGAGACATCATCGCCCATGCCTATTTCAGCATCAATACCCGAATTGTGTGGAATGTCATTCAGCAGGATCTTCAACCCTTAAAAGACTGCATCGAACAACTCCAACAAACCGAAAATATCGACTCATAAGGTCAACGTCATGGTCAGTCAAACCAATGAACGAGCGTTGGCAAGGCGTATCGAGCAGTCCGACTAAAATAGAGATACTGTAGGAAAGGCCAGCCGATGGTTCAACTTCAACGCGATCGCCTCAAGCCCCCCTCCCCAGACCAGCGGATTGTCCATTCCGGCATTACCTGGCAGCAATTCAAGCTGATTCAGTCCGGCTTTGGCGACACCCGCAACGTGCGCCTGTTTTACTACAACAACACCGTCGAAATCATCATGCCGGGGCGCGATCGCGAATTCTTCAAATCCATCATCGGCTTTCTGCTAGAGCTGTTTTGTTTTGAATCGGGCATTGAGTTTGAACCCCTCGGTTCCACCACCCAAGAACGGGAAGATGAAGCCTCCGCCGAACCCGATGAGTCATATTGCATTGGGTCATCCAAGCCCACCCCTGATTTAGTCATCGAAGTCATTTTCACCAGCGGCAGCATTAAAAAGCTCAATCTCTACCGAGCGTTGAACATTCCCGAAGTTTGTTTTTGGGAAGATGGCGTGTTCAGCCTCTATCGGCTGCGGGGTGCCGAGTATGAACCCATTACCCAAAGCGAAGTTCCTGGACTGGGCACCCTGGATATGCAGGTGCTGACCCGCTGTGTGTTGATGGCTCAAACCTCGCGGCTCGATGCAGCTAACACGCTCCGTCAGGCACTCCGAGAGGCTTAGTTCAGTCATGACGACCTTGCAAGAGATCCAAACTGCCCTACAGCAGCACCTTCCCGCAGTACAGCAAAAATATCAAGTGCGGCAACTGGGCATTTTTGGTTCCTTTGTGCGGGGTGAGCAAACCAACACCAGCGATGTCGATGTGCTGGTCGAGTTTGACCCCAATGCCCGCTTTGGTCTTCTCACCTTCTGTCAGCTCGAAAACGACCTCAGCGAGTTACTCCAGCGCAAAGTCGATTTGGTGATGAAAGATGGGCTAAAACCGCGCCTTGGGGAACGTATCTTACAGGAGGTCATTTACCTATGACCCCACGGCAAATCGAAGATTATTTGCAAGATATGCTGGATGCCATTTCCGCCGCGCAACAGTTCACCGCTGGAATGAGCTTTGAGGCGTTTGAGGCCGATCAGAAAACCATCTTTGCCGTCACCCGCGCCATTGAAATTGTCGGCGAAGCCACCAAGAGCATTTCTCCTGAACTACGGGAAAACTATTCTCAGATTCCCTGGAAAAGCATCGCTGGAATGCGGGATAAAGTCATCCATCAATATTTTGGGGTCAACCTCCAGGTGCTTTGGGACACGGTGCAGCAAGATCTACCCACCCTTCAACCCATCATTACTCAAATGCTCAACGGTTTGTCCAACTCTGAATCCTAAAGCCAAGGAGCGGTTATGGTCAGCCAAACCAACGAACAAGCGCTCGAAGATTGTATCGAAGCGGCATTGGTAGAGGGTTCCCGCTATGAGCAGGGCAACCCCGCTGACTTTGACCGCGAGTTTGCCATTGATCGCGAAAAGTTTTGGCGCTTCCTCGAAACCACCCAAGCTGAGGAACTGGACAAACTGCGGGATAGACCTAACTGGCAACGGCTGATTCTAGAACGGTTTGACCGCAAGGTCAAAAAAGACGGCATCCTCTCCGTGTTGAAAAAAGGCATTGCCATTGATGATGCTCACCTCACCCTGCTCTACAGCCTGCCCTACAACGACGCCAACCCCCGCATCCTCGAAAACTTCGAGCAAAATATCTTTTCTGTTACCCGTCAGGTGCATTACTCCGACACCGATCCGGGGTTATCGGTGGATATGGTGCTCTTCCTCAACGGCATTGCCCTGGCTACGCTGGAACTCAAAAACCCCTGGACAGGGCAGACCGTTTACCACGCCAAACAGCAATATAAACGCGATCGCGATCCGCGTGAACCGCTGTTCCAGTTTGCCCGCTGTATCGTCCATCTGGCCGTAGACCCGGATGAAGTGTGGATGACCACCAAACTCGACAAAGGCAAAACCTACTTCCTCCCCCTCAACAAAGGCCACAATCACGGCAAAGGCAATCCCCCCAACCCCAACGGGCACAAAACCGCCTATCTCTGGTCAGACCTGCTCATCCGTCACAGCCTTACCAACATCATCGAACACTTCGCCATCATTCCCGGTGATGCCCGCACCAACCTGACTAAAAAGACCCTCTTCTTTCCCCGCTATCACCAGCTTGAAGTGGTGCGGCAACTGCTCAGCCATGCCAAAACCCACGGCACCGGGCACAAATACCTGATTCAGCACTCAGCCGGATCGGGCAAGTCCAATTCCATCACCTGGACGGCTTACCAACTGATCGAACTCTATGCCCCCGGTGCCGACTTGCCCCTGTTCAACTCCGTGGTTGTCGTCACCGATCGCCGTGTGCTCGACAAACAGATCCGCGACAACATCAAAAACTTCTCTGAAGTGAAAAACATCGTTGCCCATGCCTCCAGTTCCGCCGAACTCAAAACCGCACTGGAAACGGGCAAGCGGATCATCATTACCACTGTCCAAAAGTTTCCCTTCATCGTGGAAGGGGTCGAGGACTTGAGCGATCGCAACTTCGCCATCATCATCGATGAAGCCCATTCCTCTCAAAGCGGGCAAGCTGCCGACAAGATGAATATGGCGCTTAGTACAGAAAACAGCCGCACCGAAGACGGCAACGGGGAAGAAGAACCGGAAGACACCCAAGACAAAATCCTCAAGGTGATGGAGGGGCGCAAGCTCAGCCCCAACGCCTCTTACTTTGCCTTCACCGCCACCCCCAAAAACGCCACCCTGGAAAAATTTGGCGTACCCACCCCTGAGGGCACGTTTGTCCCCTTTCACCTCTACTCGATGAAACAGGCGATCGAGGAAGGCTTCATCCTGGATGTGCTAGCGAATTACACCACCTATCGCAGCTACTACGAGATCCAAAAATCCATCCAAGAAAATCCCCTGTTTGACACCGCTAAAGCCCAACGGAAGCTGCGGGAAAAAGTTGAAGGGGACTATCGCACCATCCAATCCAAAGCCGATGTGATGGTGAGCCATTTCATTGAGCATGTATGGAAGCAAAAGAAGCTCAAGGGTAAAGCTAAAGCGATGGTCGTTACCCGCAACATCGAAACCGCGATCCGCTATTTTTTTGAAATCCGCAAGATTCTCCAACGGGAAAATGCCCCCTTTGGGGCGATCGTCGCCTTCTCAGGCAAAAAGACGGTGGACGGCAACGAATATACCGAAGACATCCTCAACGGCTTCCCCAGCAAAGACATTCCCGACCAGTTCAAAACCGATGACTACAAGATTCTGGTAGTTGCCAATAAGTTCCTCACCGGATTCGATGAACCCCTGCTCCACACCATGTATGTGGATAAGAAGCTGCAATCGGTCTTAGCCGTCCAGACCCTCTCACGGCTCAACCGCTGTAACAACAAGATGGGCAAGACCGATACCTTCGTTCTCGACTTCTACAACACCGTTGAAGACATCAAACGCGCCTTCGATCCCTTCTACACTGCTACATCCCTGAGTGAAGCCACCGATGTCAACGTTCTCCATGACCTCAAAGAATCCCTGGATGATGTGGGTGTCTACGAATGGCAGGACGTTGAGCAGTTCAACCAATTATTCTTCAACAATGCCCCCGCTGATGCCCTCAGTCCTCTTATTGATGGGGCCGCCAACCGCTTCAACGAGGAACTGGACTTAACAGACGAAGACCAGATCGACTTCAAAATCAAGGCCAAACAGTTTGTCAAAATCTACGGGCAAGTGGCCTGTATGCTTACCTTCTCCGATAACACCGTCCAACTGCGATGGGAGAAGCTGTATTGGTTCCTCAAGTTCCTGATTCCTAAGCTCATCGTCAAAGACCCCCAACAAGACGAACTGGACGAACTGCTCAACAGCGTTGACCTCTCCACCTATGGCTTAGAGCGGGTCAGGCTGAATGAGGCGATCGCCCTGGATGAGCAAGATTCCGAAGTCGATCCGCAAGATCCCAACATGCGCGGCTATCGAGGCGATGAACCCCAACAAGACCCCTTAGACCAAATCATCTCAGCCTTCAACGATCGCTTCTTCTCCGGTTGGGATGCCACCCCCGAAGAACAACGGGTCAAAATCCTCAGCATTGCCCGCTATGTCAAAGAGAACCCCAAATACAAGGAACAGGTGGAAAACAACCCCGATGAGCAAAACCGCAAGATTGCCTTCAAGGAACTGATCAAGCAGGCCATGATCCAACGCCGCAAGCAAGACCTGGAACTTTACCGCATGTATGCCTCCGATGCCGACTTCGAGCGCACCTTCGACGCTGGCATCATCAACCTGTTCTCCAGCCTCACCCCCGATCAACTCGATGATCTACTGAGCGCTTAGTTTGCCGTCAGCTTAAAGGTGGTCGTGATCGTCAATGCCTTACCCGACCTTGGCTTACCCAAAGTGTTGATACAGCGATATGGTTTAGCAAAGCTTCCGGCATCGAACTGAGTGACCGTCTACATTGCAGGCAACAAATTGCTAGAAACAACGAGTAAGCTTAAAGTGCAACCCAAAAATCATGCCCAAATGGATCCAAACCCTCAATGGCAAAATCCACCCCTTCAAGAGGTAGTGTTTGAAATCAGGTTCCCACCCGTTAATGACTACGCTTTATTTCTAGGTGAAGTCAAATCTCTAATCAAAGAGAAATTTTCGGAGCCTGTTACGCTACCAGGGTCAAAACTACCACCTGATTTCGGTGGTGTTGTGAGGCATCGTTTTCTTTCAGAAGACAAATTTACGCTAGTCCAGATCGGCACTGATGTTGCTAGCGTAAATTCTGTTTCTTACAGTGGATTTGATGATTTTATTGAGGATATTTTGTTTGTAATCGAGAGGTTGAAAGATGCAATCAAGCTACATGAAAAGAAAAGACTTGGCCTCAGATATATAAACAAATTTGAAACTGTTTCTAGCCCGTTTGAAACCCTCAATATTATGCCACCTTTTCAGAGCTTAGAAGTTGATAATACTGAAAGAATCAGAATCAATCACATTAAAAAATCAGCCTTTCCGTTGTTGTTAAGTGTAAACATAGAATTTCCAATAGGGAATCAAAAAGATGAGCTTCTATTCGATCTGGATGCATATCAGCTTGACTTTTCTGTGCCAAACACCGCAGATGATTTTGTTGGCTGGTCAAAGACTGCACACGATTTAATCTGGAATAACTTTGATTCTCTCGTTTCCCAAGAAGAAAAAAATAGAAGGCAGTAAGTCATGGACATAAATGTTTTAGATAAAACAAATTCAATTATCGATGAATCGTTAGGATCTCCAATTTCCTCTGTAAGCGCCACAAATGAGATAGATGGTTTCGCGGCTTTTAGGATTTTGAGAAGACGTTTTCCAGCGGCCCATCAAAGGGTGTTTTGGGAAACCTATGTTCCAATTCAGTCTGCTTCAGTTGGTTTAGATGATGGAGACATTGAAAAAGCCGTCAAATTGCTCCTAGGCTTTAAAAAAATTGCTGATCACACAAATTCTCAATGGCAAAACCCTCTAGTCAACGTTAATGATGATGAAGTTGTTTTTGAATGGTGGAATGGCTCTAAAAAAATCACAATCTATGTCGAATATGAAAGCATACAGTACATCAAGGTATGGGGTGCTGACATAGACAACGAGATGGAAGACGGTGAGATTAACAGCCCTGCCAAAATGCTAGATCTTTGGCGCTGGCTATTCTCATGATGTCTCAAGCATTTAACTGTTTGGAAGTATGAGTGTAGGCTTGAATCCACAGGTAGTAAGTGATGACGAACTTATATACAGGCGCATTCCTTACGACTTAGATAGATCAAAGAACAATTATAAGGTTGAGGATGGGTTAATTCTTGTAAGTTCTCAAGCTTTTTCGGATAGAGAAATGTGTCCATCAGTTGACAGGGCTAAGCTGTGTAACCATAATCCTCAGCACACTCAATCTTCTCCAGACGACGGTGTTGTAAGCTTTATCTGCGCTGAGGTTCGTGCCATTGATAATGTCAAGTACGCACCTCCAAAAGGTCAGGTAGTGCAATATAAAATCGACGTTGTTTGGAGACCAATAGACGGAAACCACGCTCATTCTCAAATCGAGCCTAGTCCAAATTACAATAGCAAAAATACTTTCAGGAAGCTCAGAGAAAAATTGGCTTATATTGCTAATCAGAAAGGCTGGGAAATCTATCCACTTGATTTCCGTTGACTACTCGAAAGGATGTTTTCTGATCTTCACTTCCTATTGTTATGCCTTAATCTGTTCAATAAGTTTTATACAGTCCAACTCAGCAAAAAGCTAAGTTGGACTGCTCACTCCTTTAGAGTTGACAACGTTTTGTCAGGATTCGCATCAGCTCACCGGGGTTCACCGTTGGCAACGGCTGAGACCATTCCTCAGGGCGGGCATATCCCAACCGATACAGCGTCAACACACAAAAATGAACCACTTGAGGACTACCGATCGCCAACACCCGCAAAATATCCGGTGATGGCTTATCTCTCAGGTCAATCAACGGCTGAGCTTCCGTGTTTGGCACCATATTGGCAACGTCATGCTCAACCCAGGCTTCAGGTTGCTTTGTTTCTGTCATCATAAATAGACCTCTAAATCAGGGGTTAGCCCCATCCGAGCGCGACCAAACGAGCGGATGGGGTTCATTTTTGAATGTAGCACTCATTTGACATGTATTTGTGTCACTTTGGGCTAAATTGGGCCTGAGACCGCTTACAGTGACCCGTCAACGGTTAAAGAGTGCTTTGATGAAGGGTGAAGTCATGATGTCGGATATGAAGCGACTAGCGGCCTATCTACCCGATCCGGTATATGAGGAACTTGAACAGTGGGCTAACGATGAGAAGCGTAGCCTGAGTAATCTGGTTGGGTACCTGCTCGAAGCTGCGGTCAGGGAACGGCAAAAAGACATACCTGCTCAAAAATCTGAAGGGGATGAGCAGGGTGAATAACCTTGTCAGCAATGTAAAGGGATGATGAAGCTGAAGCTTTTGGGTGTAAGTTGGGTGTAATTTTGTGCGGCAAACTCTAGAATCATTGAAATAAAAGGATTGCATTTATCCTTCCAAGCTAATGATGGGGGTTCGATTCCCCCCACCCGCTTTTGCCGCTTATTGGTGATGAAGTCAAAAACATAGTGCAGTTCTCCAAGATCGCAATCCAAATCTTGGAAAAAGATCGTGCCAAACAGGTATTCAGAACGGGCGCTTTTCGAGCCGCAGATTTTTGCCTTGCTCAGCCGCTAAAACGCTTTCTTTATTTTTCAGAGTTGCCTCTAAAACAGTTCAAAGTTATACCCAATTCCGATTGTCAAGCCGATATCCGTATCGTCGTCAAATCCAAAATTCACTCGATTCGTTAGGGTGAAATCTTGACCAAGGGGAACATCAACGCCAGCGCTGATAAGCGGATCGACTTCGCCATGCAGCCAGATACCAGCACCCAAAAACGGCACTGCGGTAATGTCTCCACTGGCATTGGTTAGGGGAATTTCGCCAGTCAGGGCAAACATCGAGGCCGTATCATCGCCAAAAACCGTGGAGTTCCGCAGCGAAAGATACTCAATAATTCTGGTTCTAGAAACAATTGAGAAACCGCCTTCTCCTAAAGCTGATTCTTCGCCATTAAGACCAATATTGCCGCCAATCCCAATGTAGCTGCGCTTATCTTTGGGTCCATCTTCATCAGTTTGAGCCAAAGCTGGTTGATTAGCAAAGCCCACCGTCGCCAGCAGCAAGACAATTCCACTAACCCGTATCATGCTTTTCACCCCTTTTTCAGCTAATTGATTTGACAGTACAGCGATTATTGAATGAGCACCAGTAGCCTGTCTGACAGTACAGCTAACTGGCACAGAGTTTTGCACGACGAGCTATTTTGCTGTCGGCCAGGCGTCTACACATTACCGAGTACATAAGCCCAGATGGCTAAAGTCACAAATCAAGCGCGGCTGCAGCCCCGGGCATATTGCCCCGGGGTAACCCCAATTAGCTTTTTAAAGTGGCGATGCAGATGGCTCTGGTCACTGAATCCTGTGGCGATCGCCGCATCGGTGATTGACCAGCCAGCTACCAAAAGCTGCTTCGCCCGCTGAACTCGAACATGATTGAGATAGGCGTGGGGCGGCAGCCCCGTATGTTTGCGAAAGGTGCGCAGCAGTCGCAGTGGCGTCAGATTCACCAGATTAGCCAATTCCTTCAGTGAAATATTGTTGGCAGAGTGGGCCATCAGATAATCGCGCACCTGCTGAACGGTGCAATGTTCTTTACCAATGGTCGCCGGAGTGGGGCGATCGCTAGCATGGTGACGCACCAGCCGCGCCATGCTCCACAAAAACTGTGACTCGCGCTCCAAAGCGGACGGTGAGGTTTCTAGGGTCTGGTGCAGCGAGATTAACTGCTGATGGAGCCGGCGATCGTGAATGATAGGCGAGGCAAAATAGGGTGAATTCCGCGATCGTTCGGCCAATTCTGTTGCCGCCTGCTGTAGCCAGTCCACGGCGGGCAACAATGTCCGATACGTCCAGCCGGTTTCTAGAACCGCATGACCCGTATGTATTTCACCGGGCTGGACAATACCGACGCTGCCAGCCGGAACGATATGAGTAGCGCCGCGATAATCGAACTCCATCGCCCCCGATTCCACAATGGCGATACCGTAGCCTTCGTGGGCATGGCGCGAAAAAGCATAGTTAATGTACGTAGCTCGCAGCATTTCCAAATCCTGCAGCACCGGATCACGCCAAAATTTGATTGATTCTTTCGGGGCGGCAGAGTGAGTCACAGGAGACAGCGGCAGTGGCTAGCAGATGTCTCCCAATCTAGCGCTCGATCGCTGAAGCGTCTTGCACGTTTTTGCAGGTGAGGACGTGTTAATTTCGGTAGCTCTACAAAACCTAAAAGCACTATCTGTACCGACTTTGTGAATAAAGACGACAGATTCATAGCCATAAACCGCATAGCAAGGAACAACAGCCAATGAGTCAATGAGCAATGCTGCCCAACTGTAGTCAATAGGCCACTCCACCACCCCGCCACTCCGCTGCCACTATCCCCAGATCCCCTCCTCTGATAGACTGAAAAACTGAGATCGAGATGGTCAGAACCACGTAAAACAGGCAGTTTTGGAGGATATGAGTCTTGTTAGAAACTACACTAGGCTTGGAAATTATTGAAGTTGTCGAGAAGGCAGCGATCGCCTCGGCGCGGTGGATGGGCAAGGGTGAGAAAGACACCGCCGACCAAGTCGCAGTCGAAGCCATGCGCGAGCGCATGAACGAGATTCACATGCGTGGCCGCATCGTCATTGGTGAAGGCGAGCGCGATGATGCGCCAATGCTTTTCATTGGCGAAGAAGTGGGCATCTGTACCCGTGAAGACGCCTCCAAATTCTGTAATCCTGATGAACTGATTGAAATTGACATTGCCGTGGACCCCTGCGAGGGTACCAACCTATGCGCCTATGGCCAGCCTGGTTCGATGGCGGTGCTAGCAATTTCTGAAAAAGGCGGACTGTTCCACGCGCCCGATTTTTACATGAGAAAGCTAGCAGCTCCAGCAGCCGCTAAGGGCAAAGTGGATATTCGCAAGTCAGCCACCGAAAACTTGAAAATTCTGTCCGAGTGTTTGGATCGGGCGATTGATGAGTTGGTGGTCGTTGTGATGAAGCGCGATCGCCACAATGACCTAATTAAAGAAATTCGCGAAACGGGAGCTCGGGTTCGCCTGATTTCCGACGGCGACGTTTCAGCGGCAATTTCCTGTGGCTTTACCGGCACCAACACCCATGCGCTAATGGGCATCGGCGCTGCCCCTGAAGGCGTGATTTCCGCAGCAGCTATGCGCTGCATCGGCGGCCATTTTCAAGGTCAGCTGATTTACGACCCGGAAGTGGTAAAAACGGGGCTAATTGGCGAAAGCAAAGACTCCAATATTGCCCGCCTCAAAGAAATGGGCATTGACGATCCTGATCGGATTTATGAAACTGAAGAGCTTGCCGGTGGTGAAACCGTGCTGTTTGCGGCCTGCGGTATCACGGCTGGCACCCTGATGGAAGGCGTCCGCTTCTTTGGCGGCGGGGCCCGGACTCAAAGCCTAGTCATTTCTAGCCAGTCTCAGACGGCTCGCTTTGTCGACACGATTCACCTGCCCGAAAAACCAAAAGCTATCCAGTTGCGATAGGTAAGTCGGCTTGTAAAGCTTGCAGAACCGGACAGCGACAAAAGCCCAAAGGACTTTAGCAGTTAGGTTTGCAATTTAATCGATAGCGCCCCATCAGATAGCTTTTAGGAGAGCTGCCTTGTGGGGCGCTTGATTAAGGTGATTCACAGAAAAGAATTTACGGCTTGTAGGGCTTACTGTAGCCCTGCGGTCATTTCGCTAAAGCTCCGCTAGAGCGTCAACATAACGCCCTGCAGCATTGATTTCTGATTCTTAGAGATTGGCCCAAGTAGTTGAATGCGCTGTTGGCTGCCTGCTCCCCGAATTTGGAAAATCGATTCAACATTTCCCAGAGTTTGGGTTGCAGGAAATTTTGGTGTAATCCCACAAATAAGACCTGAAATCCCGGTTTTCAAAGTATTGGCAGTCTAAATAGAGTCCTCCAGCACCACTAAAGCTAAATGAATTGTGCTGATTGGGAGGAATTCTTGAAACCAGCCTCATCATAAGCATAAGCACGGTTTTAGTGTCAGGAATTGGTGGTTAGCTCGGAATCGATTTTACTTGTGCTCTGGAGAGACTCACATTTTCCCCGAATTTCAGGAAATCATTCTGTTTTTACTGTAGGTTTTCTTGAAAAGGCCAGCGGTTCTTGGGGCGATCGCCAATATCCCCGCTGAATTAATGCGATTGCGGCACCTGCTTAGGTTATCTGAACTTGGCCGGGTAAGTGAATCAAGAGAGATTTTAGGGCAATCTTGAAAATGCTTCCTAGAAATGCATCATCAGGGAATGGTAAAACCTCGTGGAATAAATATCACCGCGCCCTCCCTGACTTTTAGGCTGAGGACCTTACCCCGGTGGTTAATGCTTCAGAGATTTAACTCATGACCGCTCCCCAGATTTGGCCCCTTACAAAGCAACCGCTTTTTGAGAGCGAGGGAGCGCTCATTACCCTGACAAATCCAGCGATTTAGCAGTTTATTGTTTTCTGGCAGGCTTATGAGTCTTCCACTGTTTTGGTTAGTTGTTGGCGTCGTACTCTGCTTGATGGAGTTGCTGTTGCCCACTGCATTTATTGAAGCGACGCTGGGCGTCAGCGCCATCGTCGTGGCGGCGATCGCGGTCATTGTGCCGCAATTCTCCATTCAAGTCGCTATTTGGATGGTGCTCTCAGTGTTGACCACTTGGGCTTTGAAGCGATTTGTGCCCAAGCGGGAACCTTACGTATTAGCGGACTCGACCGAAGCTCGCACCCTGACAGCGATCGCTCCGGGCAAGACAGGACGAGTGTTGTATGAAGGTAACTCTTGGCAAGCTCGCTGCGAAGATTTCGAGGCTGCGATTGGAGAAGACGAATCCGTTATTGTGATTGGCCGTAAAGGCAATACCCTACTAGTGATGCCCGAACACAGCATTCATTCCTGACCGCTGCCGAGCTTCGTTTCACTGATTTCTACTTTTGCAACTGAGGATAGGAGATTATGAATCCCATCGGTTTTCTGATTGTGTTGGCCCTGGGAGGCAGCGTGGCCGCAAGCGCCGTCAAGATTGTGAATCAGAGCGATGAGGCGCTGGTCGAAAGCCTGGGTCGCTATAACGGCAAGAAGCTCACCCCCGGCCTCAACTTCATCACGCCCGTCATCGATAAAGTTGTGTTTAAGCAAACGGTGCGAGAACGGGTGCTCGACGTACCGCCGCAGTCCTGCATCACCCGTGACAATGTTTCAATTTCCGTGGATGCAGTGGTGTATTGGCGCATCGTGGATATGGAAAAGGCTTACTACAAAGTAGAAAATCTGCAGGCCGCCATGGTCAACCTGGTGCTAACCCAGATTCGAGCAGAAATGGGCAAGCTGGAACTGGATGAAACCTTCACTGCCCGCTCGGAAATTAACGAATCCTTGCTCCGGGAACTGGATATTTCAACCGATCCTTGGGGAGTGAAAGTGACCCGGGTAGAGCTGCGCGACATTATGCCATCTAAAGCAGTGCAGGATTCTATGGAACTGCAAATGGCGGCGGAACGGCGTAAACGGGCGGCGGTGCTCACGTCTGAAGGCGAGCGCGAGTCAGCGGTGAATTCAGCTAAAGGTCAAGCTGAATCAGAGGTTTTGGCGGCAGAGTCAGGTAAAAAGGCCGCGATTCTGGATGCTGAGGCTCAACAAAAAGCGATTGTGCTTAAGGCCCAAGCCTTTCGTCAGGAGGCCGTTCTCAAAGCCCAGGCCACTTCCGAAGCCATGGCCATCATTGCTGATAAGCTGCGTTCCGATCCCCAGTCCAAAGAAGCCCTTCAGTTTCTGATTGCCCAAGACTATCTGGAAATGGGGCAGCAAATTGGCGAAAGCGACAGCAGCAAAGTTATGTTTATGGATCCTCGCGCCATTCCAGCAACTCTGGAAGGTATTAAGGCGATTGTGGGCGATGACGGCACTGCTGGCTCTGTTTAGGAGACTTTGGGAATCCAAAAACCATTTTGCGGTACGTCAAGCGGCGCTGATAGTGCCTTACGAGCGGTATATTCTTCCCTAAAGATCTCTTTAGGGCGTTGCTTGAAGACAGCCTACCCAGTCGTTGGGTTTGGCTCTGTCAAACCCTAACAGCCACTTTGTAATTTAGGGGGGATGTTCAAGCGCAGATTTTTTAGCATTAGCTGGTTGTGCGGTCCAAGGGTGTTTTGGAAAGGCGTTTTCAAGATTCATTCATCGCTTTAATAATCACGCTTGGGTCCACCCAACTGTCCTGATATTTCAAACCCCAGTGCAGATGAGGGCCAGTGGTGCGGCCCGTCATCCCAATCCGGCCAATGCGCCAGCCGCTAGGTACCCAGTCTCCTTGACGAATCTTGACGCCGCCGTCGTGGTCCACTAGCCAGCGATCGCCATCTTTTTCAATCACCACATGGCCCTGCATATGGCAATAAATATGCAGCCAGCCGTGGGATTCAATCACGATGCTGGTGCCGCAAGCGGTGTCATCGGAAACTTCAATAACGGTACCTTCCCACCAGGCGCGAATGTAGCTGCCCATGGGGGCGGCAATATCAAGGCCATAGTGAAATCGCCGGCCGCCGTAGGGGTGTTGACGATAGCCAAACGGTGACGTGTAGGCCAGGAAGTTTTCTACGGGGAAAGAAGCCGACTGCCAAGGCGTAGATACGGCTGGAGCGATCGCGGCGTCATTGCTGGCCTCACCGGCAACCGCAGCCTCGGTGACTTGAGCTTCTACCTGAGTCGGTGAACGCCACAGTTCTGTGCCCCCGACAACAATGGCCAATAGCGACAGCAGACCAGTCGCAACAGCGACCAGCGAGCGGCGTCTCTTGGAAAATTTGCCCTGGGACAACAATGGCTTCAGGGGCAACGGCGACGGCATAGCCTCTACCGGTGGCGCTGGGCGATTGCGATAGTGGCTGGAATAAACTTTTTTGTTATGGGATGGTGAAGACTTAGGCGAAAACTGGCTTTTCAGAAACCGGTTCATTGCTTGATCAAAGGCAAAGTACAAAAGTACTATAGCAGCTCATTCCTGCTTATAATGTTCGACTTTTGGAAAGTTTTAAGTAGCGCGTCAACCTGGAAAGATGTCGAGCGGGAGGGAGGTTTGGCTCACAGTGATCGCACGTTAGGTTGAACCAAGCTCCAAACTGAGAGATTGGTTGACCCGCAGGCGATCGCCCGCTTGTGATGGCTTTGGCAAGGAACAACCCGGTTTAATGAACAAGTGGATTATCGACAGTTTGTTAATTAGCAAGTCAGCGATGCTAAACCATCGCTAGCGTTGATGAAATTTGCCAACCATCTCTGACGCAGTCACTATAATCAGCACAGCAAAGATTTTTTGGGCGCCGGTTGAGTGACCTCGTTTACCTTGCGAAAACTGTATCCGCCAATTGAACCTTATTACACCGGTTTCTTATCGGTTTCTGAGCGCCACACTCTCTACATCGAAGCCTCTGGCAACCCTGAGGGTAAGCCGGTTGTCTTTTTACACGGCGGGCCCGGCGGCGGCACCATACCGCTGTATCGACAGTTTTTTAATCCGGCCCAGTGGCGCATTATCTTATTTGACCAGCGAGGATGCGGACAAAGTCGACCGCACGCTGACTTAACCGACAACACCACCTGGGATTTAATAGCGGATATCGAAAAGATTCGCCAGCACTTTGGCATCGACTCCTGGGTCGTCTTTGGCGGCAGTTGGGGCAGCACGTTAGCCCTGGCCTATGCCCAGACTCATCCCGAGCGCTGCAGTGGATTGATTCTGCGGGGAATTTTCACCCTACGGCCCGAAGAAATTCGGTGGTTCTATCAGTCGGGGGCTAGCTATTTGTTTCCTGATGCTTGGGAGACCTATCTGGCGCCAATTCCCTCGGAAGAGCACGATGATTTGCTGTCGGCTTATTATCGGCGACTGACTCACGAGGATCCGGAGATTCAACTGGCAGCCGCCCGCGCCTGGTCAATCTGGGAGGCGAGCACCAGCAAACTGATTCCCAATCAGGATTTGATCGAAAGGTTTGGCGCGGCTTCCTTTGCGATCGCTTTTGCCCGCATTGAATGCCATTACTTTGTGCACCAGGGTTTTTTTGAAATGCCGAATCAGTTGATTGCTCAGGCTAATCGGTTAAAGTCGATTCCGGGGGTGATTGTGCAAGGACGCTACGACGTGGTGTGTCCCATGAAAACGGCTTGGGAGCTGCACCGCGCCTGGCCCGAAGCTGACCTGATAGTTGTGCCTGATGCCGGACACTCCGCCACTGAATCCGGCATCATCCATGCATTAGTTGAAGCAAGCGATCGCTTTGCGGTTCTATAAGCCACATTCATTTGGGAAACTGACGCTGACAAAGTCACCGTGGCTATGGCTGCGGCAAAAATCTACTGCTTGTGGCGCGATGGCGATAGTCAGCTTCATTGTTTCTTAACTAAGTAATTTCCGTAACCGCCGTTAACTATTGGCTACTCTGGGCAATCTAAATTCGCGAACGCACAAAGCTTTCTGTTTTGTTCAATAATCTCCGGCAGATTGCAAACAGCTTCATGTTGCTGCTGCTGGTTTTTAAGTCTCTATAAAGCTAGAAAAACTTATCCACTTTCGGACAGGAATCCGATGATAGCTGAAGTAAAGCTCTCCACAAACCTTATGGATTTAAAGACTGGCTGGCAAAGCTTGCCGCCCAATGCATCAGAAGCTCTTGTTTCCGATCAATTTGTTAGGCCATTTCTCAATGCGATTGGCTATGACAACACTGAAATCTATCCGCAATTTCCAGTTGGTAAAAAAGCTGTCGATTACGCGGCGCGTAAGGCTGATGGCAGCGACATATTTGTACATACGAAAGCAAACCCCTATCTCTACATAGAGGTTAAAAGTCGTACAGAAAACTTTTGCGCAGATAATCATCCCAACTATCGGAAAGCCGCATTTCAGCTTAGAGGCTATCTGGCCCATGCTGATTCAGCATCAGTAAAGTGGGGCGTCATCACCAATGCCAATCATATTCAGCTATTTCGCAAGCATGGCAAAATCATGCACCCGGTGACTCCCTGCATCGCTATTGAAGAAAGTAACTTACAAAAGATCGTCCAAGATTTCAAAAAAATCACAGAGAATCCTCGTCGGTCTTTAGTGGTTGCGATCTACAACAACAAAGGCGGGGTCGGCAAAACGACTACGAGCATCAACCTGGCGGCGACGCTAACAGCGCTGAAAAAGAAGGTTCTGTTAATTGATTTTGACCCCAATCAGAGCGATCTTGGAGATGCCCTCAACCTAGCACCAACAAAGGGAGAACTCTTCGAAGCTTTAAAGGGCAGAAGTGCCAAAAATGCCGATATTCGCTCAGTCATTACCCGCTATCAGTTCGAACATCCTAAGCTAAAGACTCCCATAGGATTTGATGTTTTGCCTGCCGATGAAAGACTAGGCAGTGAGTTAGATGAAATCAAGCTGAGACAGCAAATAAAACTAGAGGCGCTATGGCGTTCTCTGGAAAAGCTGCAAACAGATTACGACTATATTCTGATTGACGCGCCGCCCAACTGGCGGACCTTCGCCCAAAAGGCTTTATTCGCCGCCGATGTCGTTTTAATTCCGGCTCGTCACGACAATTTGCACTCCTTGCAAAATGCGGGCACGGCGATCCGCGAGTTTATTCCAGAAATTCAGGCAGAAAGGCGAGCCTATGGCGATGCGGGTCCGATAGCGCTACCAATTTTTATGAACAATGCTCACAAAGAAACCGGCCCGCAAATGCAATTGATGCATGACGCCATCAAACAAATCATCAGGGAAAACAAGAAAGACGCCGTCAAAGCTAGTAAAGAAATCAATGGTGTTGACCTAACGCCCTACTTTTATCCCCGCTATCGCAAGGGCCAAAATAGCTTAAACGCTCGCATGATCAGCATCCCGCGTATGGCTTACATTGCCCGAGCCGACTTTATGCATGTGCCTGCCGCCTTTGCTTTTAAGACCGCTCGCGAACAATACATCAATCTCATCAAGGAGTATTTCATTAATGAGTAGCTTCGACATTGGCAATCTGATGTGCCTACCCTTTGATGAAATCGAGCCGGGTCAGCCGACTGATGCTCACGAGTTTTTGATTACTGCTGCT
>JBCCJU010000116.1:0-18859 GCA_039027715.1 Cyanobacteria bacterium P01_C01_bin.120 | reverse complement strand
TGAATTTGTCGAAATCTTCAACGTGCCGCCTGGCGTTGGTCTAGGACAGACACAACAAGACAATGTTCTAGTTTTCGATACTTCAACCTATGCCGTTCGAGTGTTTAATCGCGGTGGCCAACGGCTAATGAATGTACATAATCGGCTCAGCGACGTTACTGAAGTCAATGGCCAACGTACTGACCTAATTCGGCCTTCAGCAGCCCCATTTGAGAATGATGTCAGCTATGCGGCGTCGGCAATTCGTAATGGTCAGTCGGTGCAATATTACACTCGATACAATCCTGCCAGTGGTGAAACTGCCCTAGAAATCTATGACATCAACGGTCAACGGATTTTTCGAGAAGCGAGTACTGGTGGCGTAGTGGCCAATATTCCTGCAGGGGATTTGCCTATCGGAGTGCCACCAGAAGAAGTCGCCCGAGTCAATGACGCCTTTGTGGCCGCAGTATTTGGTGGGGAAGATACGTTGCGAGAAGTGCAGCAGCTATATTCCGAAGCTTTTTTCGATAACTCAGCTCGACAAGGGCAGTTTATTAATGCAGGTTCTTTCACAAATGAAGAAGATGCACGTATTCGAGTTTTGGAACTGCAGCGGGAAGGCTTCAATGCTCGGCTAGTTTTCCGAGACGTTCGATTTCGCTAAGAGTGATCCAAGGAAAAATCATCCAATAGCTAGGCCGGAATTGGAGCGATTTTGACAAATCACTTTTCGAGACCTGGCAACCGACGCAGCTTCTTGTCCAGTTCCGTCATGGCTTTCCGGGTGAGCTTGACGTCGGTGTAATAAGTCTGGCTAACCACGTCAGTTCGACTGGTTAGAAGATAGCCGGAGGTAGAGCCGCCAAGCCTTTGAACTCAAGATCTAAGGCAGGTTTCTTCTCTTGATAGGTATAGGCGACCAAAGTCGCCAGGGTGTGGGCCAGGAAATTGAGGGGACTGCGATGGCGAGAATGCTCAATCTGAAAGATGTTCTTGCGCGGGTCATTGATCGTTTCACTCAAGGCGCGGTTGCGCAGCATCCCCTTGTCTAGGAGCTTCACCAACTTGTTTTCCATCTTTTTCTTGTAATTGGTGACCAGCTCTAGTTCTCGCTCATAGAGTTCCTCAAACAGGTCCTGACGAACATAGCCGCGTTCGCGTAGCGTCGCCTCAGCGAATCGCCAAAAAGTTTGCCGATGAGCCTTGGCGTCAACTCTGGCACCGGTCCGCGGTCTAAGTCCTAAGGATTCAGTTGGACTCGACATTTCCCCAAATTTAGGGGATGCCAAAGATTGCGTACGAGTCTTTATTGAGTCCAAATGGTCGCCAAATCAGCCAACGGTTCCAGAATGTCGTTAATGCGATTGTAAGTTTCCACTAGGCGATCGCCGCGCACCACAATTTCCGGGCTGGGGTAAGCCTGCATCACTTCGAGCAGGGTAATTTCGTTATCTGTCGACGCAGCGCCAATTAAAGCTGACCGCAGCGCCAGTCGTCCCGCTTCTCCGGAAGCCGGATGAATGGTTTCGCTGACCCGATCCAGCATCCATTCTCCCGGTGGCGAATTGAGCGCTAGGTCGAGCACGGTCAAATTGACGGGCACGGGCTCATTCAGCGTATTGCGCACCTGCGCTGGGTCTTGTCCGGCCAACTGCAGCAAATCCCCCAGTTCATCCGAGGTTTCGCCACTTTCCGCAAATACGGCCAAATCCTCGATGGGCACGTCAATGGCCAATGGCCCATAGGTTAGCACCACCATGTCTGCCGCTATCGCTCCGCCCAGGTGAGCTAACAGTCCCGATGTGAAACCCACAAGGCCCGCGAATAAAGATGTCTTCCGAATGCTCATGTCTTATCTCCTGGCGATCGCTGGATGCCGATGACTGCAACGATTAAACCTATGACTACAATAGCGCCTACTACAATTAGCGCTGGCCACCAGACGCTAGACGTCGACTGCGCCGCAGGAGTTTCCGCAGCGGCGGCGATATCGGCACTTTCAGTTGAACTGTCGGTAGCCGCATCGTTAGTGGCAGTCGCAGGAGCGGCGGTATCTGCGGTGGACTCTGTTGTCGCCTCGGCGGCTCCCTCGGCCGCATCAGCCGTCGTTTCCGGCGCTGTCTCGACCGCTGACGGCGTTGCATCCGGCGCTCGGCTGGCGACGGTCACTTCATAGCTCAGCTCAAAGGACGAAAATTGGCCCGCCTGTTGGGGCTGACCGGTTAGCACCAGGTCATAGGCGCCCACCTCAGGAAACACCACTGTCGCGCCAGGAATGTCGTTGAAACCTTCGGCGGAAACCGGAGTCAGCGCTGGCGTGGAGACAACGCTATCTTGGCTGTCGTAAACGGTGAGAGTGCAGTCACAGTCGGCTAGCGGAATGATGCTGCCACCGGCTTTGGTGAGGGCAAACCACAAATCGGTGTCGGCGCCAGCCCGCGCAATGTCATTGGGCTCGATATGTAAAGTCGCTCCGACATCCCCGGCAATTTGCACCTCATGGGCCGAGGCCGTGAAAGTAGTGACGCCAACAAGCAGGCTGGCCAGACTTAGCGAACGGGAGAGGGTTTTCGTCATGGGACTAATGGCAGTGGGAGGACGGTTGTTGCGGTGATTTGAGGGAGGATACTTTGCGGGCCGGCGTGTACCATCGCTGGAGGTGAGAGAGTCGCCAGAAGTAGGGCGATCGCACCGCCAACACGAGCAGTAGCCCGCCGGTAAGCAAGCCAGAACGAAGCAGCGGCTGCCCTTGAAGCTGCAGACTGCCCAAGTAGCTGGAGCCGGCGACAATGGCGTGTCCGCCTCCCAGCAGCAGGGCTGGAACACTCAGCAAATGCAGCGATCGCCAAGCCGAACCCAAACGTTTCTGGGCCGCGTCTGTACTGGTCAACGTCAGCGGCATAAGCAGCAGCAGGGCGATCGCTCCGGCTACCATGCCGTACTGGTGCTGAGGCAGCATAAACCGGACGGCGACAGGATTCCAGTTCCAGCTATGTTCGAGCATATGAATCGTGTGTGCGAGCGCCAAGACGCCGCCCGCCACCCCCAGCAGCCGCCGGAACCGCAGCGGATAAATCCACAGCTTGCCAATGGGGCGAGCGATGAGCGCCAGCGCCAGACACAGCAGCGATAGGTGTCCGGCGTAATCCACCATCAGATCGCCGGTGCGCAGCAGGGTCAAAACTCCAATGATTAAAGTAATCCAGCCGCCCAGCCGAAAGAGCTGACTGGTGCGATCTTGACTTAAACAGGCGCTGTAAGTACCTAAACCCACCATCATCGGCAGGGTGCCCAAGCCAAAGGCCGCCATCGTGGCTGCCCCGCTGGATAGCGAACTGGTTTCTGCCGCTTTGATTTGCGCAGTATAGAGAAAGCCGCAGGGAATTAGGCCCCAGGCCAAGCCCAGCAAAAACGGAGTCCACCACTGCTGGGACTGAGAAGTCGTAGCCATCACTCGCTGCAGCCGCTCATGCAAGACCCCGCGCAGGGGATGCCAAAACGGCGATCGCGGCAGCAGATTTGGGGCCAACTGTCGTAGGGCGATCGCAATCAGTAAGGCACCCGTCAGCAGGGCCATGCCGCGCCGCAGCCCGCTGCCCACACCGGCCATTTGCCCCCCGGCCACGAGCACCGAACCGAGGCCACCAATGGCCGCCCCAACTAGCATGTAGCTGGTTAGTCGTCCTAGATTGAGGCACAGGTGAAACCAGAAATGTTGGAGTCGCGATGGGCCGCTGTCGGCTGCCGTCGACTCATTGGAGTCTGCCGAGCTTGACGCCAGCGAAAAGGCCACCGTGATGGGACCACACATGCCGACGCAGTGGCCAAAGCTACCCAAAAAGCCCAGTGCCGCTACCAATCCCAGCTCTAGCACAGTTGCCCTAGCCCTCCAGCCGCAGAAACTGCTCCAGCGCGTCGGCGACTTTGGGCGGCCAACGGCGAATCGTGCGCACCCAATCGAGATCTTGATAGCGCTTGTCTAAGCCTTCCACGGCCACCCACTGACTTTCGGCCTCGCCGCGCTGATTTTGGGCCCACAGCGCCGCCGTCAGCGCTGCCCGCGCATCGGGAAAGTTAGGATACTTGCGCACGATGCCGCGCAGTACTTTCAGCGATTTGTCTACCTGTTCAGTTTGAAACAGCGCTAGCCCATAATTGACGCGGGCCAGGGCAAAGTTGCGATCTAAATCAGCAGCGCGTTCGTAATCGGCGATCGCGGCGGTCCAGTTGCCTTGACCCGCTTCGGCATTGCCGCGATTGTTCAATGCGCCGGCTTCATCGGGGTCAATGTCCAGCACTCGATTGTAGTCGGCGATCGCTGCCGTCCAGTCCTGCTGCATTTCATAGGCGGCCCCGCGATTGAGATAGGCGTCAGCTTCTGCCGGCGCCAGCATAATTGCCTGGGTATAATCTGCGATCGCCTCGTTCAAGTGGAACTGACTGGCTCGGACGATGCCGCGATTGCTCCAGATGGCAGGTTCCTCTGGCAAATACTCCAGGAGTTGGGTCCACAGTTCTTCTGCCGCCCCGTAATCGCCTTCACGACTAGTGATAAAGGCTTTTTCCCGCAGCGTGGCGATCGCTTGAATGTCGTCCTTGCTGAAATCCTCTAGATTGGCCGCGATCGCTGGTGCTGCCATCCCCCACAGCAGGCATAGGCACAGGCACCAACTTCCAATCACTCGCATAGTTGCCGTAAACATCACAAAATTTATAAAAGTGCGGGAACCCCTCTAGCCTATCGAGTCGCGTTACTAAAAGAAAACGAAAAATTCCTATTAGTGGAGATTCTAGCTAAATGTTTGAGAACGGCCAATCTGCCAGGCTGGTTTTGGGTGAGGCCAGCTTTAATCCCGAACGCTAATCTTAAGTTTAGAATCGACGGCGGTTTAGATAGCGTGTCTACAGTATTATCGATGGATGAAAACGCTAGATGTGGGCGATCACGTGGTGGATTATCAACCGACTCTCCTGTCTCAACGGGACCTTAAGGCGGCAGAAGTGTCTTGGGCCTATAACCGTTCAGCTCCTACGGCTCTGAGCGCCGATGAACTAACGGCTTGGAAGCAGCGCATCAGTCGCTTCCAGAAAACTGTTTGCCAAGACCAAAGCCAAGCCCAAGGTTCGCTGTTCGCCCCCTCGCCACCGCCTGCTGCTGCCGCCGCCATCGATCCGTTTACCCTGCCGCAGCGCAACGCGGAATTTTGGCGCGAGCAGTTCACCGATGCTGGCCAGGCGGCCCTTTATTTTGTGGTTGACCACGAAGCTGATTTACTGCTTTACGTCGGCGAAACGGTCAAAGCGAATCAGCGCTGGAAAGGCACCCACGACTGCAAGCGCTACATTTTGAACTACATTTCGGCGCATCGCACTGCTCAGCTAACTGTACAGGTCAATATTGGCTTTTGGCCCTATGCGCCCGACGATCGCCAAGCTCGCCAGGCCCTAGAGTCAGAGTTGATTTGTCAATGGCGATCGCCTTTCAATAAAGAGAACTGGCGGATGTGGGCGACGCCTTTCGTGGATCAGGCCGAGGCTTAAGTTTCATCATCGGCCCGACGCTTAGCGTAAATGCTGCGCATGTGCTTTTTTACCGTATTTTTGCTGATGAAGAGCTTTTCCGCAATTTCGACGTACGTGTGGCCCGCTTGATGCAGCAGCCAAACCTGCTGCTCTCGCGGTGTCAGTCCCCAGTCTTGGGCTTCATCAAGAACAATGTCCTGCACCATTTGCTGCTGGTCTTCGACAATCAGCAAAATGCAAGGCTGGTCGAAGCCTTCCAACTTTAACCAGCGACTACGGATACGCAGGGCGATCGTGTCTTTGGTGAAAATATCGAACTCCATCGCCCAGTTTTGGTTAGGAAAGCGATTACGGCACTGCTTAGAAATTTGACAAATCAGCGCAATTTCTTGGGGAAGTTGTCGGACGCCATTAGCCTGCCCGCTCAGCTTACTCAGCTGTGACTGGAGATTTTCACTGGCATGCAGGACTGTGCCGTCTTCCGTGAGGATCAGCACGCTGCCCAAATGATTTTGTAGAGCGAGATTGTCTAGCTGTAATTGATTAACTCGATCAGCCTGGACAGTACGATGGCGCTGCGAATCTGTGGAGGAATGCTGTGTTAAGGAAGGGGAGCTTTGAGAATTCATCAATACAGTCATCATGGTTTTATCTGACGAAAGAATCTTGATATCAGAGGAATTAGCTTACGAAAAAGACTAGCTGAGATATTAAACAACCTAACTTGAACTGTTTACGCATTTGACGACATAGAAACTGTGTTTTGTAGTTTTTCTGACCACCTGATTCACACTCTTAACCACTGATCATTAAGGCATCTGCGAGATCCAAGACAATGTATATCTCCTATTTCTAATTCAGTTATATTACCTTCTAAGACACGATTTTTTACTGATAGAATTGGCATGAAAAATATCTGCAGAAGCCGGCCAGTGCAATAAATTTGTATTTTTATCAGTACAAACAGACTGGATGCGATCGCATATTTTTGCCCTGAAAAACTAGAGAATAATTTTTAGCGACAAAATAAGTTAGGCGCTTAGATTACGTAAAAAATGGCGATTATAGCCTTGATAGAACCGATTAAAGCTAGCTGAAAATTTGCTCTAATCAATGCTTTGGCGATCGATGAAGTAATCTAAAGCAGTTCAACTTTTCAACCATTATTGGCAACTGCTCATAAGCCTTAGTCAACTCTCAGATAAGCCGTGCTGAGTTTTTACTTGAATAATGGGAATCTCAAAAAGTAGCGGTAGAGATTGAACCCCACTAGTGACTAAGAGCAACTGTAGCGAATAAAACCCTTGATTTATCCGAGTTGGTTGAAACTTTATGCGATATTTTGTTTGTTCATTAGATAACACAGTGGACGCTAAGGATTCCCAAAGTTTTTGTTGATAAATTGAGCTTAGAGGCTTCATAAACGCTTGAACTTGGCATTTAATCAAGACATCAGCGCTTCTAGAGAGTAATCTTTGTCCAAATTCAGTAGTTGAATTTTCAACTACTAGCGAATAATCTAGTGAGTCAAGGAGTGATGTTGAAAGACATCTTTTTTCTAAATTTGCAGAGATAATAGGGCTTTGATGTGTATTATCTAAAAAATAGATAGCTGCAAAGTTGACTATGGAATTAGGGTTTTGTAAATTTAGTGATGAAAAGCTTTCTTCATCACGCAAGAAGTGGCTCATCAGAATTTCCTAATAACTCCAGGGACATTCTGAACTTCAAAGCATAGGAGCTACCCTATCAACCAAATAAACTAAACAAGGGGAAATCCCCTTGTTTAGTTGTCGTTTACTCACGCCTGCAGCTAGTTAAATCACTAGTCGATGTGAGAAAAGTCGAGTTTAATCTGTGCGGTAGTCCTACACAATTCCTAGTCATCAGCATCCGTGAAAGGCTGATCAGCAACTTGCAGGCGACGCTCGCCAATGTTGCCGTTGCCAAAGACAAACTGACCGCACTTATGAGTCATGGGGCCAATTTGAGAGGTCGCGGAAACCATGTAAAGACCTGGAGTTAAGCCGATTTCCTGAGGTGAAACTTTCGTTCCCACCCAATAGGAAAATTGGTTTTCCCGAGACTTGATGCTGACAACGACGTCCTTTTCAACAGCGCTAAAACCCTGACCTTCAAAGTGGAATTTCACATAAATGGGAATCCCCAGGCAGAGTAACAGTGCAGTCAGAGGACTGCGGTTGAAGTAGATGTAAGTACCTACCCACATTTTCTCATCGGTATCAACGATGGATTTCGACTGTTTAGGAGCTGGACCAAACGGCGGAATGTCACCGCGAAGTCCCTCAGCAACCAAATTTAGATGCACATAGAAAGCTTCACCAAGAATTTCTCGGCTGTAGGTTTCTGAATCGGCATACAGTTCAGGTTGGGCAGGTAAAACTCTCTTAAGCTGTTCTTTAGAAAGTTCTGCAGCTTCTAGTTCAACAGCATAAGGATCGACAAAGGTAGTAGCAGTCATGTGAGTTGTCCTCAATGGGTTTAGTCGGCATTTGTGTTTGCCTGTGTGTATCATGGCTACTCATCAAGTCTTTTGAGAACGCCCCATTAGGGTACTATTTGAATGAAATTTATCTAATGCTTGGAAAGCCTTTTTCTATCGAACTTTTAGGAGAGTTGAATGATTTTTAAGACATATATTTACTAATAAATAGATCCTTATTCATACAGCTTGAGCTGTTTGATTTCGGAAAAAAGGTTGTATTGAGCATCTATTGTTAAACAAAACGTCTCGACAGGTTTCCGTGGTGCCTGATGCTGATCTGGTAATAATTTTAGCGATCTCGTCTCAGCGATCTTCGTGCTGAAGAGCGCGATCTATTGCTCTATTCCAACGCTCATAAAGCTCACTGGCGATGGTTGCTTAAAAGAATTCTTGATTTTAAGTAGCGCTTGTTACTTGAGATAGAAAATCTTCTACGTTTTTGAAGCAACGATCGCATTTTTTCGGCAGGGTACCCCGGATGGACTTGTCCCTAACGGGTATCAATGGAATTTTGTCTTGGCGCCCATGTGCGGGGCTGACATCATGGTCCTGCTATTCGCGCCAAAGCAGAATTCGAGCCAGCCTTGATCAAGCTGATATGCAAAATAAGCAGTGTTCAGGCTCTGAGACTACTGACGTTCACAGAACTGGTCAGTTGCTTGGCCTGTCGCTCAAACTTCGATCTCTGGAAAATTGCCATTTGCACAGCAGTCTAGGCTACTCTGACAAAATAATAGTTGCAAAATTTCGTCATATAAGGGCTCTACGATGGCATCAGCTCAGTCGCCTCGCCATAAACATATTGTTCTCACATCGCATCCGGCGCAGTTTGGCAGTCAGCCCCATCCGATTCAGTGGGGACAGGCCGAACCGCATGAACGCGGTCCGGTTGTTGCCACCTTGGGTAACTTGGCCCATCGCAACGCGATTGGTACGCACTCGGGCGGCTACGCTGTGTATCGGGCTTTGGCGATCGCCAGCGGTGACCTAGAACCCAATCACCGAGCTGACTTGACCGATACGGCGCCGACGGTGCAAATTGGCCCATATCCGAGCTGGGGTGACCCTGACAAAATTATCGCCCTGGACCCGTTTGGCGCGCTGGACCATAACCTGTTTGCCGATTTGCGCGCGGAAGGCGTCGATATCCGCCCCTCGATCGCGATCACCAAGGCCCACATCAATATTCCTGAGCTGCAGGAGGCGGTGACTCAAGGTCGGCTTAAGGTGGACGGCAAAATTTTGAAAGACAAAGGCGAGTTGGTCGTCACAAAAGCGGCGATTGAGCCGGTCTGGCATCTGCCGGGTATTGCTAAGCGCTTCAACGTACCGGAAAGCGACTTGCGGCGCACTTTATTCGAGCAAACCGGCGGCATGTTTCCGGAACTGGTGACCCGGCCTGATTTAGAGGTGTTTTTACCACCCATTGGAGGCCATACCGTTTATATTTTGGGCGATATTGAGGCGATCACCGATCCAGAGCGTCCGCTGGCGGTTCGCATCCACGACGAATGCAACGGTTCCGACGTGTTTGGTTCTGATATCTGCACCTGCCGTCCCTATCTGGTGCACGGCATTGAAGTGGCTATTACCACGGCCCAGGCGGGCGGCACCGGCGTAATTATCTATGCCCGCAAAGAGGGGCGCGCGCTGGGGGAAGTCACGAAGTTTTTGGTGTATAACGCGCGGAAGCGACAAGAGGGTGGCGATCGCGCTGATACTTACTTCACGCGCACGGAATGCGTGGCGGGGGTACCCGATATGCGCTTTCAAGAGCTGATGCCCGACGTGATGCACTGGCTAGGCATTACCCGCATTGACCAGTTCGTTTCCATGAGCAACCTCAAATACAACGCGGTCACCCAGTCTGGCATTGAAATCGTCGAGCGCATCACGATTCCGGAAGACCTGATTCCTGCCGATGCTCAGGTGGAAATCAAAGCCAAGCAGGCAGCCGGCTATTACACCGAAGGCGATATTCCCGACGGTAAAGCCTTAGAAAACACGGTCGGTCGCCAGTATGAGGACGCATGATGACGCCGGCAGCCCAGGCCGCGATCGCCTATTTGCGCCAGCCTCAAGCCATCCGCGATCGCTGTCAGCAACTATTTGAGCTGTGTCAGGCCGATAAGCTGGAGCATTTCGCCTGTGACCTCAATCAGCTGGCAGCGGTGGCCGATTACGTGATTGAAACGACGCAGCAGCTTTATCCTGACTTCAACGTTCCCTTTCACAGCCGCTGGCGGCATTTTGATGCTGGGGGTACCCCCAGACTCGCCGCGCTAGAGCAATCGCTCGCCAGTCTGTCCAAGCTAGAGGCCGCCCGATCACGGCTGGACTTAGCGATTGTCAGTGTCCTGCTGGATGCGGGGGCGGGACCGACTTGGCGCTATCGCGATCGCCAAAGCGACCAGGTTTTGGGGCGCTCAGAAGGCTTGGCGATCGCTAGTCTCCAGGCTTTTCAGCGGGGCGCTTTCTCTTCCCAGGCCGCCCGGCCCCACCAAGTGGATGCGTCGGGTTTGCAGGCTTTGAGTGAAGCGGATTTGGCCGCTATTTTTCAAGTGAGTGATGCGAATCCGCTGGTGGGCCTCTCGGGGCGGCTGACCCTGCTGCATCAGCTGGGACAAACGCTGGCCTCTCAGCCCCAGCGATTTGGTACCGACTGTCCCCGACCCGGTCATTTGCTGGACTATTGGCAGGCTACCTGGGGCGCGACGCTGGATGCAGGGGATTTGCTGACGGAAGTGCTGATCAGCTTTAGCGATATCTGGCCGGGGCGAGTGGCGATCGCCAACACCAATCTCGGTGACGTGTGGCCCCATCCAGCCCTGCCCCAAACGGACCCCGGCTCCCATTTAGTGCCCTTTCATAAGCTCTCCCAGTGGCTCACCTACTCGCTGGTGGAACCGCTGCAGTCTGCGGGCCTAACCGTCACTAACCTGAATGCGCTGACCGGCTTGGCCGAATATCGCAACGGTGGCCTCTGCGTCGACCTCAATTTACTGCTGCCCAAACACCGCGGCGTTACCGACAACGCCCATCTCCCCAGTTCTCCAGTTGTCATAGAATGGCGAGCATTAACCATTGTGATGCTGGACCTGATCGGCGATCGCGTCCGTCAACAGTTGGGCAAAACCCCGGCAGAGCTACCGCTGATCAAAGTCCTGGAAGGCGGTACCTGGGCAGCGGGTCGCCGCCTCGCCAAACAGCGGCGTCCAGACACCGGCGCGCCACCCATCACGATTCAAAGCGACGGCACCGTGTTTTGAATGCGTGTAGAAAACTCAGGAGATTGCCAAAAACTAAAGACCGGCTGCAACGCCCACTGCCGCACCTCAGACAACCTACCCGGGCGAACGGCCTTCACCTCATCTCACCAACTCACCAACCGTACGGGCGAACGGCCGTTCGCCCCTGACCAATCCCCGTACGGGCGAACGGCCGTTCGCCCCTACCCAATCACCCAATCACCCAATCACCCAATCACCCAATCACCCATCTACCCAACACTCCTATGCCCTCCGTCAACCTAATTCAACATCCCCTGATTCAGCACAAGCTGACCCTAATGCGGCAAAAAGACACCAGCACGGCTAAATTTCGCCAGCTGCTGGGGGAAGTCAGTATGCTGCTGGCTTACGAAGTCACGCGCGACATGCCGGTAAAAGATGTGGCGATTGAAACGCCGTTGACCAAGGCCCACGCGCCCATGCTGGCGGGCAAAAAGCTCACATTGATCTCAATTATGCGGGCCGGACAGGGCATTCTCGACGGCATGCTGCAGCTGATTCCGTCCGCCCGGGTGGGCCACATAGGCCTGTATCGCGATCCGCGCACCTACATTCCGGTGGAGTACTACTTCAAGGTGCCTGCCGATGTTCATGAGCGGGAAATGCTGGTGGTTGACCCGATGCTGGCCACGGGCAACTCTGCCGTTGCGGCAGTCTATCGCCTGAAGGAGACTCAGCCGCAGGCCATTAAGTTTGTCTGTCTGCTGGCAGCCCCAGAGGGTATTGAACATTTCCACGCCGAACATCCCGACGTGCCGATTTTCACCGCAGCGATTGATGAGAAGCTGGACGAGCACGGCTACATCTTGCCAGGGTTAGGCGATGCCGGCGATCGCATGTTCGGGACTAAATAACGACATCCGGCGATCGCGGCACTGCTACCACAACGGCGATCGCCGGTTAGTCCGATCCAGCCGCTAGGAGAGACGATATATATGAGCGCCCAGGTTTTTGAATACTCGGTCGTCGTGCAGCCGCACCACACTGATTATGCCGGCATCGTTTGGCACGGCACCTATGTGGCCTGGCTGGAGGAGGCGCGGGTAACGTATCTGCGATCGCGCGGCGTAAAGTTTGCTGACTGGGTCAATAGCGGCGTCGATTTGCCGGTGGTGGATCTGTCCCTGCAGTATCGGCGATCGCTGACGCTGGGCGACACAGCGCTAATCAAATGCTGGGTGCAGCCGTCCAAGGGGGTGCGCATTGCCTGGCAATACGACATTCAGGCGCAGGAAACGGGGGAAACCTGCGTGTTGGGAACGGTGACCCTGGTGCCGGTTGACCGCGATCGGCGTAAAATCCTGCGGCGGCTGCCAGAGGCGATACAGGCGGATATGGCCCGGATTTATGCCTGAAGGTCCGGGTTTGCTGCGATCGCTATTAGGATTTGCGACTAAGGCGATCGGGACAAGGCAATGCCGGCGCTGAGGCCAAGGTTGTCGGTGAGTTCGGTGGTAACTTGGCAGCTTATCCCACAGATTTGAACGAATCAGACTAGAATCAAAAGCAATTTCAACTGGTCAACGTCCTGGTAAGGCTCGCGTTGACGGGTTACGATCTTTGGACTCCCAATACATTGCGTTTATGCCTGCTGTAACGACTAAGCCATACGTCAAATTCGAAAATGAAGGGTACTGGATCATTGACACCCGAATTTCGTTGGATTCCGTCGTCTATGCTTTTCGCCAAGGGTTACTCCCGGAAAATATAGCTCAGGCTTATCCGCTCCTTGATTTAGAGAAAGTTTACGGGGCGATTACTTTTTATTTGGCCAACCGCGCCGATATTGACGCTTACCTGCTCTCTGAAGAGCAAGCGTTCAATGATACGCCCCAACCGCTACAGGCGGATGATCCATCTTTGTATAAACGGCTAATTGCGGCTAAGCCCTCCTCATAGTCAGCATGATGGCAAAAGTTCGCTTTCAAGCCGATGCTGATCTGAACCAGGCAACTGTCACGGGGGTGATCCGGCGACAATCTGAAATTAGCTTTCAAACAGCTACCGAAGCAGGCTTAGAAGGATTGACCGATGCAGCAGTATTGGCCTTATCTGCACAGCAGCAACGTGTTTTGGTCACCCACGATCGCCGGACGATGCCAACTGAGTTTGCTAAATTTATCGCCAATAATCAAAGTGCTGGTGTGCTGATTATTTCCAGAAAAACGCCACTGGAGGTAGTGATTGAGGAATTGATTTTAATTTGGTCAGTAACTGCTGCGGAAGAGTGGATTAATCGAATTGCCAAGATTCCGCTGTAAGCTGGTTAATCCTAAAGTTGTAAACTCATCCAAATTTCCTTAGCGGGCAGAGAAATTAGTATGGCGACAGCGGTATTCAAACGCAACCATTTATTGGCAACTCTACGTCAACTCAAACCGACATTGATAGAGACATATGGAGTACCCGTCTAGGGATCTTTGGGTCAGTCGCTCGGGGAGAGGCTACTAACACCAGCGATGTTGATGTCGTCGTCGAGATGCCGCCTGATTTATGCTCGATGGTGCATCTCAAGCATCAGCTCCAGGAATCGCTACAGGTGTCTGTCGATTTGGTTAGATATCGGCCCCATATGAATGCCTTCTTGAAACGGCGCATTGACCAAGAGGCTATTTATGTCTGATACGGCGGTCAAGCATGCAATCAAGCGCATACAACAAGATCTAGACCCAGACCTCGAATGTCAGTAATGAAATGACGATAGCGATCGCCACAACCAGGCTGCTGATTACGGCTCGCGGCTAAGGTCGTTAAAGAAATCGTTAAATGCGAACTTCATAGCTCAGCAACATAAGCCAGCAAACCGACGTCTTCAGGCTGAGATCTCAACAACTTAATCTGTCTTATTGGAGAAAATTGAGACTAAGATACGCTTGAGGCCGAGAGACTTATTTAGGTTGCTCTTACGTTTTTAATTAGATGACAAACGCTGCGCTGTCACCAGAACGAGACTTCTTCATTAGCTATACCCGCAGCGATCGCCCCTGGGCCGAATGGATCGGTTGGATTTTAGAAGCCGCCGGTTATAGCGTTTTTATTGATGCTTGGGACTTCCGCCCCGGTGCTAACTTTGTCACGGAGATGGACAAAGGCACTCGCTGTCGGCAAACCATCGCCGTTCTCTCCCAGGCGTATCTCGATGCTCGGTATACCAAGTCGGAATGGGCTGCTGCTTTTGCTGACGATCCCCAGGGGGATGGGCGCAAGCTGATTCCAGTTCGCATCGAAGATTTTGACCCCTCGGGTCTGCTCAAATCGATTGTGTACGTTGATTTTGTCGGTGTCACCTCCTCAGAGGTCGCTACCGAACGGCTGCTCCAGGCATTGAAAGAAAGGGGCAAGCCCACAACCCCACCGATTTTTCCGGGGGAGCTAAATTTAGAAGTCACTGCCGATCCTTCATCAGAGCGAAAGAAGCCAGAGCAACAGCCTAGATTTCCAGTTCCAGACAGTTTTAACCCGTTTTTGCCGCTGTCGGGTGGATTAGAAGATCCCAGTAGATTCTTTAACTGCAAGTCATCTTTGAATCACATTTTCGAATTGCTGAATTCTGGTAGCAGTGTGGCTCTAATTGGTAGGAGAAACATGGGCAAGTCATCAACGCTTTGGGCGGTAAAGCACCTGGCATCAGAGCGATTGCAGGTGCCACGTAATCCCATAAGACTCAATTTGGCCATGATATTCAGTGAGCAGGAATTTTACGAATACCTCTGCAAGGCTCTGAATATGAAGATAACTTATGGAACTCAGTTTATTCGAGCAATTTATCGTCAAAACTTCAAACTATTGCTGCTCTTAGACAATTTAGAAAGAATGAAGCAAGAAGGATTTACTTACAAAATTCGACAAGAGCTACGAGTGTTAGCTGAAGGAAGTGATGCTCCCCTGAAATTGGTTCTTACAGCGCGCAGATCTTTGGATTATTTATTTCCTGAGGGCTACATTGACGGCCAAACTTCTCCCTTTGAAGGAATTACAGTAGAATTACATGTCCCATCCTGGTCAGCGGATACTTGTCGTGACTTTATCTCCAGTCGCCTTGCTAGTAGCTCAGTCCAGTTTTCCAATCAAGAAATAGCCCAACTCGTGAGCAATAGCGATGGCAATCCTCAAAAGCTTACCCGAGCCTGTCATGCTCTTTACACTCAATACTGCGAATTTTAACTCATTTCCTCACTTAATCATCTCCCCATCCATTTACCCTCACGATCATGCCCCCCGCAGTCCCGCGACTCGATCTGGCCCCCAAACTTAAGCGCCCCCTGTCTCTTTTAAACCCCTTCGACTACCTGCGGCTGCTGTACTGGGTGTTCTACTTTCCCCAGGCGCTGCGCTGGTATGTTGACACCTTTGGCGGTGGTGATGGTGGCGCTACTGGCGGGACTTGGCAAGCGCGACTGGAGTGGCTGCTGCGCAATTCTGTAAACCGCCAACTGCTTTTGCAGGGAGTCTTATTAACAGAGGTGGCAGCAGTGCTGATTGCGCTAGGGCTGGCATGGCTGCAGATGCCGGTCAGCTGGGGCGGCGTGGCGTTTGGCGTGGCGTTTGGTGTGGCCTTAGGCATGGCGTTTGGCGTGGCCTTAGGCGTGGCGTTTGGTGTGGCCTTAGGCGTGGCGGTCGGCGTGGCGGGTGGCGTGGCGGTCGGCGTGGCGGGTGGCGTGGCCTTAGGCGTGGCGGTCGGCGTGGCGATTCTGCGCCCAGAGACGTGGCTGTGGGGGACGATTTTAATCGTTTTAGATCCTGGTGCTTATCGCCTGAACCTGGGTGCAGCAACACCTTTGCCATTACCCCACCTCCGTCGCCACCTGTCTCGGTGGCTGCGACAAGACTGGGAGATGGGACTGCATAACAGCAATCAACTGTTGGCCTACTCAGTGCAGTTTATTCCAGTCATCCAGGCCCTTAATCGTGAGCTGGCTCGCCTGCCTGCCGACCAGCTCATCTATCGCACTGCCCAGCTAGCGTCCCAGCCCTACGACTGGGAAGCGGTGCGGTTTACTTCCGTCTCTTTAGACCAGGCCCTTAAAGCCGAGTTTTTCAAAAATCTATTTATCCTGCCACTGCGTCGCCGGTGGGTCTCCCGTCTTAATCCTGATTTACGCCTCGACACGCCGGCGCGGGCGGCGGCGGCGGGGTTTTGGCTGTTGTATGACGGCCAGCCAGAAGCTGCCGGTAAAGCGTTCGAACGTGTCCAAGACCTGCTGTACGGGACGGAAATGGTCGCCTTGGCGAACAGTTTAGCCTGCTGTCAACAGGCCACCACGGTAGAAGAGATGGCGGCGGTGGTGGTGCCGGAGTTCCCCGCCGAGCCGCGACTGCGGGCTGTGACCTGGCGGGCCATACAGCGGTTTTGCCATGTCATATCGGACACGAAGACCGTGGTCGAGAGCGTGTCGCGCACGTCCAAAGCCTTTGCCTCCAACCGCGCCCTAGGCGAACTCAAGCACATTCTCAATCATGTGGCTGAGGTGCCCGCAGCCGAACGACAGCTCATCGAAGACATTGCCAAGCAGTGGCGCAATGCCATATTGGATGTGGCCAAGTCCGTGGGCGAACAAACCATCGAAGGTCCAGTGCAAAATCCCTATGTCATGGGTGACCCGGTGGAAGGGAATTTGTTCGTGGGGCGGGAGGATATCCTACGACAGTTAGAAGAGCTGTGGCTGATGGGGCGGCAGATGCAGTCGGTGGTGCTGTATGGCCATCGCCGCATGGGCAAAACCTCGATCTTGCGCAACGCGGCGAAGACCGTGGGGTCGGGGCTGCGGCTGGTGTACGTCAATATGCTGCAAGCCGCCAGTGCCGAGTCCCTCAGCGATGTGCTGATCGCAATCACCGATGAGCTGGCAGCGGTGTTAAATGTGCCTCCGCCCAGTGACGAGGCGCTAATGACCCAGCCCACCCGGAGTTTTGATCGCTACCTCAAGCGGGTGCTTGATGGCCTCGGTGACACCGAAACCCTTATTATTGCCATCGATGAGTTTGAAAAAATCGAGGAGCTCATTGACGCGGGCAAACTAGCCCCCAGCTTTATCGCCCATTTTCGCGGGCTATTGCAGATGAGTCCCAAGCTCGGCTTTGCCTTTGCCGGCCTGCACACCCTCGAAGAAATGACCCAGGATTATTTCAGTCCCTTTTTTGCCAGCGTGATTGCCATCAAAGTTGGGTTCCTGTCGCCAGGGGCCGTGCGGCAGCTGTTGGCCAATCCCGCTCCCGAGTTTTTGCTCGACTATCAACCGGAAGCACTTGAGCGGATTTACCAACTTACCCACGGTCAACCCTACCTGACTCAACTGGTGGGCTTTCAACTGGTGCGCCGCTACAACGATCAAAGGTTTGAGCAGGGAAGCCAGCGGGAAGCCATCTTTACGGTGACGGATGTGGATGCGGTGATCAATGACTCTCAACTCTTTACTCGGGGACGCTACTATTTCACCGGCATTTGGGATCAGGCCGGGCGGGATATCCCAGAGCAGCAGGCGATTCTTCAAGCATTGGCGCCCTATCCCGAAGGGCGGCTCCTGAGTGACCTCAAAAGCGCCACTAAACTACAACGCGCTCAGTTAACCCCCGCCCTTGATTTACTGCAACGCCATGATGTCGTGCAGGTTGAGGACGACAGAGCCGTGATTTTGGTGGAGTTGTTTCGTCGCTGGCTCCTGCATCAGTAGGCGTAAACTGGCATTGGAAAATAATCAATCAGGCAGGAGCTGATGGCATCTCACAGTTTAAAGAACAAGCTGAACAAATTGTGGTTGGCAAGCTGATTTAGTGTTGTGGGGCGATAGCGAAAGGGAGCACGTCATTCTCTGCAAGATGAAAAATCATCGAGCTGATGGTTGAGGTAGGCGGATCGCAGCTTGAGCATTTGCGGCAAGGTTTCTTCATTCCACTGAGCTCCGGTCACCTGTAGCCTGTCATCAATCTGTTTGACCCAGGACTCAACGGGGCCAGAACCGATAGGCAACCCCTCCATTTGGTAGTAACGATAGTTGGGAATGCGCCCAGCATGGGTGCTTAGATAAGCACTGAAACGTCTGGCCGAGTCGTTGTCTATCTCCGCCAGCTGTCCTAAAATCTTCTGGAGTTGGCCTTCCCACAGTTGGCTTGATAGCGATTCAAGGACCGCATCTGTCGCCGCGACTTTGTAGAGATTCTCCTTGAGGCGATATAGCAATCCGCGGATAGATCCGGCCAGTCAATGAAGGCTTGGTCAACGACTTGCCGAAAGGGTTGGCCAGACTGAATCCGTTTTCGCATGCGGTTTTTCAAAACAAACCATTGATGCTCAATCGGATTCAAATCGGGGGAATAGGGCGGCAGATAGAGGAGAGAACAGCCTGCCTGCTGAATCAACGCTTCAATGCGCCCGCCTTTGTGAAACGAGGCATTGTCACAAATGAGGACACTGCCATAGGGCAGTGCCGGCAAGAGCTGTTCTTCTAACCAAGTTTCAAAGACCGCGCGGTTACAGTAGCCCTCATAAGTGAGCGGGGCCACCAATCGATGCTGATACCAAGCGGCGATAAAACTCACGCGTTCGGTGCGCTTCCCCCGA
>JBCCJU010000115.1:0-19007 GCA_039027715.1 Cyanobacteria bacterium P01_C01_bin.120 | reverse complement strand
TCTTCAAGAATCTGAAGAGGCGCTGCGTCAGCGAGTGCAAGAGACCTTGTCAGAAATGACTGAAGACGTGATTCGCTCAGTAACGGGATGGAACTTCATCACAAATGCAGTATTAAGTGCATCCTCAAATTGAATTGGTATTAGGCTTAAAATACCAGTGGCACAACTTCAGCTTTTTCTAGATGAACGCACCAGATGAATCGAGGGCGTGTCATCAATAATAGCCAGAGGGCTTGTGGTATGGGCATTACTGCGATCGCTCCACAAAACCGCCCACAGACAGAATTGCTTTTTACATCAGGACTTACCGGCTAAATATGCCAGCCTTTAACATTTGGGCCTTTAGCGATCGTCCCTAACCGGCTAAGGCTGCTGCCTTGTCATGATCAGCTGCTAGGCCGATAGATTCTTAAGGATCAGCTTAGAGAAACGCTGTGATCCAGCGATCGCGAAGGCGATAAAGTGAACAAGTGACTTTTAGACTGTCAGAACCTGACATGACTGCAATTCAGTGTAGGTAAATGGTTTTGGCAGCCTGGCAATACCTAAGGAGACGGCATGACTCGCGCAATTATGGAAACTGATAAGGGCACAATTCACCTCAACCTGTTTGAGGCTGATGCCCCCGGGACAGTGCAAAACTTCATCGACCTGTCTCAAGCTGGCTTCTATGATGGCCTTAAATTTCATCGCGTCATTGATAATTTCATGGTCCAAGGAGGATGCCCTAAAGGGAATGGCACGGGTGGTCCAGGCTACACGATCAAATGCGAGATTAACAACAACAAGCATGAAGCTGGCAGCCTTTCAATGGCCCATCGCGGTCCCGATACTGGCGGTAGTCAGTTCTTTATCTGCCATGGTCCCCAGCCCCACTTAGATGGTGTGCATACTGTTTTCGGCAAAACTGAAGACATGGAAATAGTGAATGCTATCCGCCAGGGTGATAAAATCCTCTCCGTGAAGATTGAAAAATAGTTTAGTAGTGGCAATGGCTTGACCCGCAATTCCACAGCCTTACGGCTTGCACCTGGGGCGATCGCTGGCAATCGTGATTGCCCCCCCCGCTCGAAGTTTGTCATTCTTTAACGTTGAAAACCTCTTAAAATAGACGTCGTTTACGGCGTCTGCCTTGACTTCACGGGCCAACAGCAGGAATCCTGGCGGTTGACGAGAGGCTGAAACGAAACCACCTATTACTTGTCAGTCGTCATCCTGGAATATGCTTAGAAAAGCTATTTTTGTTCAGGCTGGATAAATGCTTGGTATTGAGCCGCCATATCAGCGTAGGCTGATTGTGCTCGATGCACACGAGCGTTCAAAAGAGCTTCAACTGGCTTACCTCCAATTGTCAAATGCTGTTCGACAATCGTTGCAACGTCCTTGGGTTGCACACGAGAATAGTAAATATTATCCGGCATGACTTGCACCAAAGGCCCTGCTCCACACTGACCTTGGCAGCCACCGCCGCCGACTATCAAGGTGTCTGACTGGTGTTGCTGAAACGCTGCCAGCACCTGCTCTGAGCCACTGCGGGAGCAAGAGCGATGTTGACATACCGTAACGAGGTAGCGTCGAGAAGAATTAGACATCGGCAGTCAATAATTTTAGGCGCTTGGCTAAATTTACTTTTTTTACCGTAACAACTTTCGGCCACATCAATGTTTTGTTGAGGACAAAACCTTTCAGTGACAGGCCATGAGCAATAAAAGTCAAACACAGATGGCAGTTATGTAACCTGAGCCGTGATTCGTTTGCTCAGATGCCCACCGAAAGCTGTACGCATATCCACAGTATTCCCGTTTGCAGGCCAGAGAAATCTTACGATTAAAGTCTGTACCCATCGACAACCCTGATTCGGCAGCAAGAATTTCAGCCCCTTAGCCGCCGAAACAGTGATAGGCGCAGTTAGGCTGGCTTTGGGTTCTGCAATTAATTGATGACACGCCCTGGCATTGGGTTGATAACGCATCTCGGGCTTGAGGACGACATGCCATTCGTAAATTTGCGACAAAGATTACCGAAATATTGCTTCGACCCCTTGACGAAGGGTAAATGTGTCACTAATCTGTCAGAGGCTGAAGCAATATTCGCCGATTATTTAATGATTCACATAGACGTATTCACGTAAACGTATAGGTCTTGAGTCTGGCTAAAACATTATTTTCAAGTTGCGTTCTCTACAGAAGTTGAATGACTTCCAACTTGAATAGCTGAATATTGACTGAACTTCTGCAGAGTTTTTCTGAAGTTTTCCCTATCGACCTATCAAAAAAATTCAGACACCATAACAGTGTGATTAGCAGCCCTAATTCACAGTTGTTACCCACTGTTAGCGATGTCATCACATTTACTAAATCTGTCATCTTCTTTGGAATGTCCCAAATGTGGCAAGCATGCGATAGTGAGCCACCAAAGTGGGATATATCAATGCCTGAACTGCAACTTTGAACGCAACCTCGAGTCCAAGGAGGCATCCGATCTTCGAAAAGGGGGATTGGGTGAGCTGATATTTGCGATCGCTGGATTTATGATCACGGCATTAGTTTTCCTGTAGGCACTCAATGGTGTGAGGTGGCTACAGCGGCACCGACTTCACCGCCCAAAGTACTATTTCACATTTTTCCGCGTGGGCGGCGGAGCAATAGTCGCAGACTAGCCCTGAGCAATTCTTTGGAGAACCCTCTCTAAATCGAACGGTCAGAACCAAAGGGTTTGAGAAGCAACCGACAAGGATACGGTCTCTGAAGTAGTGAATTAATGCCAGTTCTCGATTTTAGATTTTTGATTGGGAAATCGAAAGCGTCTTCATTCCAACGTCTTCGATTTCAACCTCTGTAGCTCTAGAAATGAGAACCGGTATAAACCAGTCTGTCTGAGAACAAGAAATCTCAGCACATTGATGCATCTCGCTAGCTTCACGAGTGCTGTAAATGCCGTCTAGCTTATGGAGTTTTGCACTTTCTTCTAGATAATTTTTGCGGCAGCCCATAAACAGTCCATGGAAAAGGCGGTCAGTCCCAATTCTGTGTGGATTTCGCGCCGCAGTTTAATCGGCAAGGTAGCGTCGAGCTGGTAGCCGCTGCCAGTCTACCCGTTGATATATCAGCGCTAAATAAGTCTTTGCCAGTGACTCAGGCCTCCGTGCATTTTGCTTTCAAAGGGTCTGCAGTTCTGGTTGCTTCCGACTGACAATTAGCGATCGCGCGTTTGTTTGCAGGCTGACGGCGTCGCAGTTCTTATCACCACGTAAAATCATGAGACAATCTCACCACCATAACTTTTTGTTCCGAGCTGCCTGCGAAGGGGTTAAGCTCGTGGCTTTGATGCTGGCCGGGTTTATGAGTGCCTGTCTATTCCTTGCCCCGTTTGGCGCTTTTGATCAGGCGGGAGCGTTAGTACAAATTGCAATGCCGTTTTTCTTGCGGCTGATGATAGCACTGTCTAGCCTAATCGCGATCGCCGGCCTGTTTGAAGCGCTGGAATAGCTGAACCGTCGTCTTAAGGAGCGCTAAGGATCAGCCTTAGTCTGCTTCTGAGGCGACAATGGCAGCCGTTTGTAGCTGATGTAGGGCGCGCTGGATGAGCGCTATAGTTAGGCTGGGCTGCTCTAACTGTGGCGTCAGCCCTACATCATCAATGATTTCTAGATGCTGAATGGCTTGGGGATTCAGCGCAACCAGCCGCTGCCCTAGGTTAACTTCGGTGAATTGAGCCGCCTGTCCCCAAAACACGACGGTGGGAACCGTTAACTGCGGCAGCCACTCTGCTAAGTCGAAGCAGAGGTCGCCGCGCACAAATGAGAGGGCGGCATAGTCAGCGTTGGGCTGAGTAGCCGAGGCCAAATAGGCAGCCACCATTTCATCGGTAATTAAATCAGGGTTAGCAAACTGTCGCTCAGTCAGAAAGCGGCGAACTCCGGCAGCGGTGGCGATCGCGGTTTGATAGAGGGTTTTGTCCAGCAGAGGAACGCGCAAGATTTGTGGCAAAAATCCCTGTTGAAAATCTTTGCCAAAATCCGACAGCCCCGCAGGCGTGACCAGGATAAGTCCGTGTATCAGGTGCGGCTGCTTTACCGCCAGTCGCACCATGATGGCGGCTGTCAGGGCTGAGGCTAAAATAACTGCGCCTTGGGGAGCCAGCGTTTCCAGCAGCTGAGCGATTGTCGTTTCGTAATCTTCAATTTGATAGTTTCGCTCGGGATGATCAGAACTGCCCCACCCCGGCAAATCTGGAGCAAATACGCGATAGCCGGTGGTAAATGCCGGATAGACCTTAGACCATTCATAGGAGGAGGAACCGCCGCCAAATCCATGGATAAAGATCAGCGTTTGCTCTGGCTGCGCAGTAATGGGCCAAAACTCCGGCTGTGGGGCAGCATAGGCTACTGCCCCTAAATCAGTGACGATTGATCGCTGCTCAAACCCCGGCGCAATAAACATCGCAAAATTCCTGCAAGTGATTGATCGAAGGACGCTTGATAATGCCAGCCCACAATCCGCGCCATTGACGGTGATATCGAGTTTTGCCCTGCCTAACACCTTTCTGGCGAATGATCTCGATTTTAGATGTTCATGTGCAATTGGGCAGGAGGCAGTTAAAAATGCCTTTATGCTGCGGATATAAAGCCTTGGCGGACTAAACCCAGATGAACTTTTGGGTAATCGTCGTTGGAGCTTTCAAGAATTACTGGCTGACGAAAAATCCAGTCTCAACTTTAGGCGATCGCGCTGGAGATTGGCGGCGCGGCGTCTGAGGCGGCCAATTTAGCATAAAGGGCTTCAATTGCCTGGAGCAGTTCGGGCTGTCGCCACTGCTGATAAAGGTGAGCCGCGATCGCGCAGCCCCCCGCTGCCACCCCTTCTTTGACAAAACCAGCTTCATAGCGCCGCAGGGCTTCATAGCGAGACTCAGCAAACGAGAGCGGCGTTGCCATTAATGGCACATCGCCAATGAGTCTGGCAATACCAACGGCATCACAGGTTGGGTCGGCGGCCACCCAGCGGGTCGTGCCAACAGCGACCTTCTCGGGCTGCCAGGATAGGCGATGCGCCTGCACGAGCGATCGCGCGAGGGCATAAACCGCTAGCATCTGCGTGCCTCCGGCCAGCAGCACACCGCCGTGACAACTAGCGCCGATGGCCATGGCTGCCACCACTATCTGCATTGGATCACCAATGGCGGCGACCAGCGCTAACGGTGATTTGAGGGCGTCAGGAGCGGCAGTGGCCCGCCATCGCTCCAGCCCTTGGATGGCGATCGCCTGTTTTTGAGCATGGTTGCAGGTCGGATGACTGCTGCCTACCTTGTCAATGACCGGGAAGCCCAACCCCAGCAGCAGGGCCAGGGCGGTGGTCGTGCCGCCAACCACGCACTCACCCAAAATCACATATTCAGAATCAGCCTGCGAACCCAGACGATGCCCCCAGGTGAGCCCCAGACGAAACAGGCGCTCAACCGTCGCCGCTGTCATCGCTTGCCCGGTGCTGACGCAGGCCGCCGGCGCACCGCGTAAATCAATGTGCGGCACCGATGGGGCGACCGGCAAGCCGGCATTAAACAGCATGACCGGAATCTTTTGCGCTGCCACAATTGCCCGCGCTATCAGGACCGGGGAAACGCCTGCGGTCAGAGGCGGTAAGGGATGCTGGGGTGAGGCAGTTAAGCCATGCAGAAGAAATTCGGCATCGGCGATCGCGGTGGTGCGGCGATCGTCTGGCGTCGCACCAGCAGCGGAAATTCCTGGAATCAAGGCGGTGTCGGTAAACCCCAGAACGCAGGCAAGTCGAGGGCGGTGGCCCCAATAGCGTCGCAGCCAAAGCTGCCCTCGAGCGGTCTGAGTGTAGACGTGATTCATCTCTCTTCCCCTCACAGAAACTATGCGCGAGCGATGGTCAGGCCGTGTGATCAGCTGAGGGTGGAAATCCTGGCGCCCAGCATCACTCCTAAGGCCGTCTTCCAGATGCGGTCGCAATGGCAGCTAAACAATAATGGTCTCTAGGTTTCCAAAAGCTGCTGTACCCAACCTGGCGGCGACGGCATTTTTTCTCCCAGGCGCTGCAGCAGCAGCCACGAGGCTAGATGTACCGTGAACAAATATACCAGGGAACTTACCACCACAATAATTAGTGCCACTACCTGCACCAGGGTTATGTTCGACTGACTTAGGCTGCCTAATTCCAGTAGCCCCAGATTCACAAGACGCGACAGCACCCAATCGATGATCTGGGTCGCTTGGTTAATCAAATAGACCCACAAGTCTTCGCCCAGCATGAGCGACAGTAGCCAGAGCCGGACAAAGAAACCCAGGGAATTGAGCAGCGTACCCATCCCAATCGAAACATACCAAGACGCCCCGCGAAACCACAACCACCCTAGCTGTACTCCTAATAGACCATAGGGCATGAGATAGAGCAGGCTGCGCGGTGGCCCCATCAGCACTGCCAGCAGCAGAGTCGAGACGAGAGCGGCCATCCAGGCGGCTCGATTGCCCCAGCGCAAATAGACAAGGGCGATCGGCAAAGGAAACACAATGCGCAACAGGGGCCCCGGAGGGAAATAGGCATTCACTAACCAGATGAGGCTGGCGGCACTGGCGAGAAAAGCGGTTTCAACCATCGCCGCCGGCCCCACAGTGGGTCGTCGCGATCGCGGCCAGTCGAGCTCATCAAGCTGGCTGGGCCGATAATCCAGATACGACTCAACCGCTGCCAACTCATCGGGGTCAGGCGGCGGTGCTTCATTACCCCATTGGGACTGACTAGGCTCAGGATTGGAGCCGGCAACAGACTCAGGCATCGTCGGCGTTAAACCAGCAGTTTTTCAAGGGCAGAGATATCGGGAATTCGCATAACATCGCGATCGCGCTTGACCAACGCTTTCTTTTCTAGCTTATTGAGCACCCGAGTCACAGTCTCTCGGGCCAAACCACTCAAGCTGCTCAACTCCCGATGGGGCAGATTGGGAATTTCCCACCCTTCTGATGATTCGACCCCCTGACCGTCTGCTAGAAATAGCAAAATGTCAATTACCCGCGACGTACTGTCTGACTCGCGCAGACGTAGGCGGCGGTTTACCTGGCGCAGCCGACGGGCCATCAATTTCGACAGACGAATGCCAGCCAGCGGCTCAGTCTGAATCAAATTAACAAAGTCTTGGGCGGGCAGATTGCTAATGACGGTGGGCACCAAAGTGATGACATCCGTAGAGCGCGGCACTTCGTCCAAGGGGGCCATCTCACCAAAGAGTTCCCCTTTACCGAGAATATTAAGCGTTATCTCTTTGCCATCGAGATTATAAGTACGGATTTTGACCCAGCCATCCAAGATGAAATATACCGAGCTTCCCCAATCGTTTTCCAGCAACAGCACTTGATTGGCAGGATGACGGCGGGTGACCGCTTGCGCTGTGGCTTGTTCAACAGCGGCTTCAGGCAATTCCTGAAAAAAGGGGGTTCCCGACAGCGGAGCTCCCCCGACGGAATTGTCACGAGATCCGTAGCGACTATCCATGAAAATTAGTAGTTATTACGTAAAATGAAGACAAAAATTTTGTTCAAAGGCATAGACGACACAGTAAAGGAAGTTAGATATTTGAAAGCCCACCCTCGGCTTAGTTGATAAGAATTGAAAGAGTTATCTAGCTTGAGTTCCCTGCATAAGCTTTTATCCTATTATCCTTTTGTCAGAACTGAGAAAGATTTACGCTGATTCCTTGCTGCCAAAATTTTAGTGCGAAGGACAGAGTTAGAAAAGGCTACGGCCACCTCAAAATGCCTGTCAAAAGCTACCCGTAGATGTTAACCAACCTGGTGGCTAGCCCCTTCAAAGGATGAGACAGGAGATGATTGCGGATGATTCATTGTGCAATCAGTTAAATTTACTTCGCAAATTAGCAGGGCGTGCTTAACAAAAGCAAATAAATATATCAAGATAAGTTACGGCTAGATATCAATGGCCTGGTAAAGCATTGAAAACTGAAAAGTCGCGAAATTTTGGATTATTTGCAGTTTTCTAACCATATCATTCATTTAATTGACGATTGTTGAATAATCCTCTTCCAATCAGTCAGATCCAGGAAAAAGCGTCCACTCAAGCACGGGGTAAGCGTTCTTTGAGCGCAGTCAACCAGAAACGCTGGCAACAAAGCATTGACTTCCTCTTTTCGAGAGACGGTTCACAAACGCCGCTGCTCAGTCGATAGTGTTTTGCAAAAGTGTTTTGCAAATTGACTATGAAGCAGTCATTATTTAGCTGCCAACTACCCGTAGTGAGAGAGGCACAGCTTTCACCAATTTTGCCATGCGATCGCGATCGCAGCGGTTCCATACATCATCAGCATTAGATGACGCGCTTTCACGAATGAGTTGGGGAGCCGCTGATGTTCGACGATTCTCAGGACAGCAGACAGCCGCACTAACAAAACCCCATATTCCCGGTAGGGGCGGCAAAAAAAGATTCATGGCTGAGTCATAACAATTTTCAACCGTTTTGGGTCGGCTGACCTACACTTTTGGCAAACTCAATCAAGTTTTCCCGTCGGGCGTCTGGTTGCAGAGCTGCAGAAAGGTCATCATGAAGATTACTGGCAACGTGGCCAGCGATCAGCCAGCATTAATCGGCACTGTGAGGCTATTTCTGCGCCGGCGGGGGAGCACATTCGCTAAGGAGTGTCCCAATTTGCATTAATAACGCTATTCCTGGCTCTGAGATCCTCTCCCAAAATTATTAGGAGGGGGCGTTTTCCAGTTCCCGTGATGCCAAATTTAGCAGTGGCTCAGGGAAAGCCAGCGCGATGCTCTGAGAAGCCGCTACTATCTAGTCCGCTTCCCAAGGGATGGCCATTGTAAAACTGAGATACATTTCATTCGTCAGCTGGATTTAAGGGGTTCACTGTGACTTTGCAACAAGGGCAACTGCAAGCACTTATTACTGAGATGGAAGCACTGCTGGGAAAAGCGGCACCGAAGTTGCCGTGGGGGCGGGCAAGTGACCCTAGCGAGCAGCGGCAGCTGATGGAGCAGGCATTGGCCTATCTCAAACAGGTGCAGCAAGCTTCTGAGCAGAGACCAGATTTTGCTCTAGAAGGGGGCAATACGTCGATCGCTCCGCCAGACTCAGCCCCTTCTATCGACCCAGCGACCCCGGCAACGGCGGCAGACAGCCAACGGGTCTTGCAAACCCTACTGCAGGAAATGCAGTATCTGCGGGCCCAAATGGTGCAGCCATTGACCAGTGAAGTGCTGGCGCTGCAGCAGCAGCGAGAAGCGCTGAAGAACGAGGTGCAGGAGCTAGAGGCAGCGCGATCGCAGCAAACAGGGGCAGCTGACGCCAGTCAAACGCAGCCAGTCTGGCTGGATAGCGCCGTGGCTCAATTGCGAGCCTCATTGATGCGCGAGCTAGCGCCTCAACTGCGGCGGCTACAGTCACCAATTACGGCTGATCCGGCTCTTTCGGCGACTGCTGATGGTTCGCGCTTTGAGGATGAGACTGACTTACCGCAACTGACGCCGCCGCAGCGGCTAGAGCAACTGCGGCAGATCCAATCGCAAACAGATTACATGCTGCTCCAACTGGACAGCAATTTGCGGGCGGTTTTTGAGTCTTTGGAGCAAAGTATTCAAAGCTACTGCGATACGCTGAGCCGAGGACTGGACACGATGCACGGCCTGGGGCAGCAGGGAGAATTTGTTTTTCGCACCTTCATCAATCACCTAGCGGAGCAGCTGCAGGAAGAGTCGGCTAGCGTGTCTAGCCAACTGGCCCGTCGTCAGGAAATGGCGCGGCTGCAGGGCCAACTTGAAGAAGCGGATGTAGACAGCGATATTAGCAGTGAGGAGCTGGATGAGGCACCGGCGATCGCGAATTTTGAAGACATTGATTTGAATGATTTGGCTGACCTAGACATTGATTCCAACGAAGAGGTGACGCTCTTTCAGCTAGATGAAGAGTTTAATGATTTAGCGTTGGATGCCGAGGATGTGGCCATTGCCGCTGATGAAAACTGGCAGGAAGCGGACGATGGCGAACCAACAATTGTGCAAACAGAGCCAATGGATTGGGCGATCGCCACTGGGCAAGCTGAGGCCTCAACGGTCGAGGCTTCGTCGAGCGATGATGACGTACCACCGGTCGTCTATGACCAAGAAATTGATGCTCTCTATGACAGCCTATTTGGGACTCCGAGTGAGGCCGATTCGGCAACGATTGAGTCTCCAGTCGATCCAGCCGATGCTGACGCGGCGATCGCTGAGCAGCTACTCAGCGTCGATACGCCCATCGAAGTCTCGACTACTGACGCGGCTGATGCAACCGTGGCTCCACGTGCTGCCGAGCCGCCCCCAGTGCCTAGCAGTCCCTCCCTGGATCTGGACTTCCTACTCGAATCGGATGCCCCGGACAGCGAGGAAGAGCCGGCAGCGGATACGGCGGCCACAACGGATGCGCCCCTGGCTGATTTGTTAGGAGCAGAAATAGCGGCGGATTTGGCTCCCACGGAACCCACCAGCGACGACCAGCCAGATCGGATTACTGCTTTGACCGACCTGCTGCCCGCATCCGAACGCACCTATGGAGCCCGTCAGGCTGATCCATTTGCGGCCTTTGATGAATTAGGCGATGCGTTTATTCCGGCGCCCCCCAACGAAGATTTGCTGAATACGGACAGTGAAATCCTCAGTACTCAGGTTGAGCTTGACCTGGATGACGCCACGCTTGACCAGCTCAACTCAGATTTGTCACGCCTGGAAGGGTTGCCAGTGGCCGCCACAGATGGCGCTCCGCCGACGGATTCATCGGCGTCCAGATCGCCTGATGTCCCCACCGCAGACCTGGACAATTTCACTTTGGATGATATTTGGGGCTCGGATGCGATCGCTGCGGAAATTGCGCCGCTGTCGGCGGCTGACGACGGCGATCGTGGGGAGACCGTCACTTTCGATGAAGCGTTGGGCATTGAACTTGACCGTTTCACCGATCAAGGGGGCGAGACTGAATCGGCTACTCCACCCACCGGTCCTAGTGAAGCAGCAGAAAACGCCACCGTAGAGTCGCTGACGGATTTACCGACGGACGATCTCGATCCGCTGGCTGAGCGGGCCGAAGACTTCAGTGTGGCCGATTTACTGCCGCCGATGGCGGCTGCAGATGAAATGTCTGGCTCTCTATCGGAACAAATCTTGCTGTCGGAATCGGACACCGCCGTTGATGATTCAGCAGATTTAAGCGATGTAGATCTGTCTTTTGATGAGTCGCCGGAACTCGCTATTGAGCCAATTGATTTTTCCTCAGAATCCATCGCTGGCGATTCGCTAGCCGGTGATTTATCGGCGGCGGCCAACGAAAATACTGCCGTGGAACCGACCACTGAGGACTCGACCATCATAGAGGCTCTGCAGGGGCTGGCCGAGGCCAGTGCCAGGGAGCGTCTCAGTCAGGACCAGCAGTCCGATGCCTTATCGCCGGAAGCGTCAGAGTCGACCTCAGCCTTTACGTTGACGGGCTCGGCGACGACAGGTCTGAGCTTGGTCTCATCAGAGGAGGAGACGAACGCCGCCCTACTCGCTAGCTTAGCGGCCCTCCCCGAAGACAGCGAGCTGGCCGAAACTGCAGCGATCGCTGAAAGTACGTCCGAGAGCTTGCCGACGGCGACGCCCTTCGACGAGCCGACCGCCAGTCTGTTGCCAACAGCGTTTGACATCAGCGGCTCTAGCGAAACGGGATATACGCTTAATCTGGAAGCTGACGATTCGGCGGCAGCCATCAATCAGACTTTGCTAGCTGCACCCGATCCGGAGTTGACAGAGCCAACGACCGATGCGATCGCGGCAACCGAGTTCGAGCAGCTGGGTCGGCAGTATGGCCGCCGACTGCTGTCTCTGGCCGATATGGTGCCGGCCACCCGATTACCATTTTCAGAGCCCGTTGATCTCTCCGACTTACCAGACCTTAACGAGCCGGTCGAAGCGGCTCCCGGACTGGACGCTACAGCTGTTGCCGCCGATTCTCTAAGCGCTGAGGAAAGTGAATTGACCGTCCTCGGCTCGGTGGAAGCAGGCTTTGTCGTCACGCTACCGGCAGCGACACCATCGCCGGCAGACGTGCTCAATGCCTTGCCTGATGACGCTGCCGATAGTCCAGACAAAGCAGTCAGCGACGCGGCGGCTGACGAGAATGATGACCCTGCCGACACCAATACAATGGCGGCTGATTTTGATGAACTCGCCCAGCGCGTCAGCCCGATCGACAGTATGGAAGCCGAGGCTTTAGCGGCCGGTACCCCAAGCTTCGCCAGCCCCGAGATGGAAGATTTAATGGCGGCTGACTTCGCGCAGGCGGCGGCAAACATGGGCACTTCTGAGGCGATGTCTTCTGAAACAATATCTGATGATGAAACGTCGGCGCCGCTGACCGCTGATGAGCTAGCCGCTCTGTTTTCGTCAGTGGATGAAGCGACCAGTGCTGGGGCATCTGAGGCGTCTGCCCTGCCGGCCGAGGGGCTGGATTCCACTGCTGAGTCCGTATCGTCAGCCGACGGTTTTGACCAAGGGCCCAATGAGAATGCCTTACTGGCTGATGCACCGCTGACCGCTGCGGAGACTGCTGATGCTGCCAACGCTGAGACCGCCGGACTGTTCGATCATATTGACCTTTCAATGGAGGAAATTCCCGATGAGCAAATCGAGACGGACATCGCATTTCAATCCGCCTTCGCCGATCTTGACCTCGATCGCCTGACGCCTGAACTGGATGCCGCAGTCGCTGAATCCAGTGACGCGATCGCTGATCAGACAGCGAGGATTGCCGACTCCCCAGCGCCAACCGTGGCTCGTGAGGAAACGCCGGCGGTGCTACCCCAGCCTGACGACTCCCCCGACCTCGCCGCTGCTGATGTCGATGACGCCCTGTTTGCCTCATCGGGCCAACTGACCACCCTAGGAGACGCCGACCTCGGCGCCGGCTCCGAAGCCGATGAGGATGGGGCTGATGGCTTGGGAAAAGCCTGGTTTCTCGGCATTGATTTCGGCACCACTGGTCTATCCGCCGTCCTGATGGAGCAACATAGCGGCCAGGCCCATCCTCTCTGTTGGGTCACGCCTGATGCTGAAGCCACTGACCAGCCGCCAAACTTTCGCATGCCGGCAGTTGCCGCTTGGACCAGCGCTCTCTCTACAGAGGGGACCAGCGCTGAATTGCTGGGCGTGGGCCAGCCCGCCCTAACCATGGCCGCTGAGTCGTCAGACGCTTGGCTGCTGGATGCTTTGCGATCGCACCTACGGACCGGCATTCCCTATGAAACTGCGGACGGTCGGCCCGCACCGCTGCTGCAGTGGTCTGAGTCGCAAACCATTGATCTGCCAGCCGTTATGTCGATGGTTCAGGCTTTGCTGCAGCTGATTGGCCAAGCCGCTGCAGACGTTGACCTACAGCTAGACGCCATTGGTCTGGAAGCTGACCAGCTAGATGCGGTGTTGGCTCAGCTACAGGGCGTCATTGTGGGAATGCCGACTAACTGGTCAGATACCTACTGCTTCAATCTGCGCGAGGCCGTCCTCGCCACCGGGCTGGTGGAGTCGCCTGACCAAATTTTCTTTATCGAGGAGGCGATCGCCACCGTGCTCTCAGGGCTGCCAGATCCCAGCGAGCCGCCATTAGAGCAGAATCGTCAAGTGCAGACCCTCTATGAATGCAGCTGGCAGGGGGGCACCGTCGTTATCGGCAGCGGCGCTGTCTGCACCGAAGTCGGTATTTTGGATATTCCCCAACCCCTCGATGCCTTGAGCCGCGAAGATTTTTACCTGCGTAATCTGCCCTATGGAGGCGATGCGCTCGACCTGGATATCATTTGTCAACTCCTGATACCTCCAGAACGGAGACAGTCCCTGGCTCCCGGCGCTCGGCAACGGGCTCGCCAGGGTTGGGACTGGCAGGCCGCGCTGCCAGATGTCACCCACGCCCAATGGGCCGACTTGCAAATCGAGGCGCTCAACTTGCCCCAGTTGGCCGAACCCGACATCGCCGTACGGCAGCGGCTCCGTCAACACCTCGCCAGCTCTGCCCTAGGTCAAAGTCTGCTGGAGGCGGCGCGGCATCTCAAACTGATTCTGCAAAACCAAAACCAGTATCAGCTCGAACTGGCCGACCAGTCCTGGCGAGTACAGTATCGGGATTTAGAAAGCCGCGTTTTGCTGCCCTACATCCAGCGCATTAATCAACAGGTCAACGCGCTGCTCAGCCAGACTGGCTTGGCCTCTCAAGGTGTTAATCAAGTGATCTGTACGGGCGGTAACGCCTCCTTCAGCACGATCGCCAAATGGCTACGGCAAAAATTTCCCAACGCCACGATTATTCAAGACACTTATCCCAGTCAACGCCCCCAAACCTGTAGCCGGGTGGCCTACGGTCTGGTCAATCTGTGCCGCTATCCGCAGGTGCTCGACATGGCGCGCCACCAGTACAGCGACTATTTTCTGCTGCATGAAATGTTGCGGATCATGCCTGACGCTCCCTTGCCTTTCGACGGCATTTTGCATCTTTTAGAACAGCAAGGCATCAACACCGAGGTTTGTCGATCTCGCATTGCTGCCATTTTAGAGGGCCATCTACCGCCCGGCCTGCTGCCCGATGCGGCAACTGAAGCTCTGTTAAGTCGCGTCGACTGGATGGCGCAAAGCTATCGGGGGCTGACTGCAGCTAACGTGTTCAGCCAGACTAGCCGCAATATCTATACGGTTAATCCGGGCCAGCGCGATCGCCTCCGCGACCATCTCATGATGCTGCTGCAACATAAGCAGCAGTCCTTAGCGGAACCGCTGATTGCCCAACTCGTGGCGGTGTATTAACCATTCAGCAGCGATCGCCCTCCGGAATGTTGGCTGCCATGGCTGTAGCTTTTTGTACAACCTAAAGACGATATAAGTAGAGCGTTTAGGCGTTGGCGCTCAGGAGCACCGTGGCGATGGCTTTACCCACACCCGATCCGTACGACAAAGTAAAATTTGATTTGCGGCATCTCGAAAAGCGCATCAAAAGACTGGAGGGCGAAAAGAAAGACGTCTGGGATGTCTTGAGCATTATCGGCTCAGTTTTAGTGCCCGTAGCGATCGCTTTCACTGGCCTATTGTTTACTTACCAACAAAACATCGCTAGTGAACGGATGGCCATTAAAGAGCAGGAAAGTGAAGAGCGGTTTAACCAAGCGAATACTGAGATTGCCACGATTCAGGCGCGGGTTGAGCAGAGCCAAGCCATGTCTGACTTAATTGATGCGTTGTCCTCAAACGATGGACCGAAGCGGCGGTTGGCCGTGGTCGCAGTCGAGTTGGCCCTCAAACCTGAAGATGCCAAAAAAGTGCTGGAAATTATTGCCAGTCAGGATACTGACCCAGAGGTAGTGGCGACGGCACAAAGCTCGCTGGCAAGCGTCAATGTCGTGATTGAGACCACAGCAGATAACGAACGAGCCGGTTTTCAAGCCCTGTTAGACGGCGACTTAACCAAGGCCCGGCAAAGCTTTGGCGAAGCTTATGAAATCTCTCCCACGTCACGTAACGTGGAGGAGATTTACAACACGGTGCTGACGCCAACTCAAGTCCAAACCTACAATAATGCCGGTGACGCTGAGCGAGCCACAATTCTACAAGCGCTTTATCAGCAAATTTTGGAAACATACCCTCGCAGCCTACCGGATGATTTGAAGACTGACATGGAGAGCCGAATCATCGATGATTCAGCGCAGTGAAGGTTGGCCCGCTGTGCGGCATGAGGAGTGCAGGGTAGGGAGTGTGAAATAGGGCAGAGGGTGAGAGGGTGGCTGGGTGAGAGGGTAAAAAATCCCAAATTCTAGAAGCTTTTTCTCTTTGTGACTGTAAGAAGTTACGGTCAGTTGCCCACCAAAATTAGCGGCGCTCACCGTCCGGGACGACCGTTAGAGGGTTACGGGTAACCTCCATTTGAGCGCGCAGGGCTTGGTCCTTACTCTGATTAGTCTGTAGGTGCTGTAAAAACTAGCGCTCAGGGTTGCGTCAACTGCCGTTGCGAAAGCTGCCAGGGCCGCCCGCTGACGGTCTTTGGCAGTCGCGATCGCTACTTGAGGACGTATACGGTTAAACATCTCACGGAGCTCACGATCAGTATCAAGCAGATTTTCGCAGCCAGCAACTAAGACCTGTCATCAACCAATACCAGAAACCTCAAGTCACTGCAGATCAACTATAACCATTACAAAATATCGTCATTCGTGCCGCCGTCCCAAAGTTCCAGCAGCGCATCAACTCGTTCTACCGACGCCAAATCTTCTTGGGCAGCATACAAACGGCGAGCCCGATTAACTGCACCCACAGCCTGTCTTTCCAGGCCTTCAGCCCAGTAGGCTAAGCCAATATTGTAGTGGGCACCAGGATTATCGGGAAACGCATCAATCACGCGGCGATAGGCTCGAATCGCTTGCAAATAGACGCCCGCGTTGAGATGGAACGCCCCCACCGCGGCCTGAGCCGGAATTAGCTCTGGATCAGCATCAGCGGCCCGTCGATAGTATCGGTAAGCCGCCTCATCATCACCTAGTTCCATGGAAATTTCCCCGAGCAGGAAGTTGGCTTGGGCGTCGTTGCGATCAATGCGAACAGCCGCTTGCAAACTATCAAAGGCTTCTCGGGAGTTGCCCCGAGCCAACTGCGTTTCAGCTAGGCCCACATAGGCGGCACTACTATTGCTGTTGGCCCGGACCGCCTCCCGAAAGGCCGATGCCGCCGCGCTGTAATCTTCCTGGATCAGGTATAGCGTGCCTAGGGCTTCGTGGGCTTGGGCATTGCCGGGCGATCGCCGCGTCAATGCTTCATAGGTATCCAGGGCGGCATCATAGTCTTCTACGGTGATGTAGATGTTACCCAATCCTAGATAGGCGTCAGTCTCAGAAGGCCGAATGGTGGCAATTTCTACGTATGTCGCGATCGCATTCTCATAATCCTCGAGCTGCACATAGGCGAACGCCAGTCCGTAGCGAAATGGCATATTGTCAGGCTCAAGCGCGATCGCCTGCTGATAGGGATCAATAGCCGCAGTATATTCTCCCTGCTGCACGTAGAGATACCCGATGCCCGAAAATAGCCGCGCGTTGCTAGGGTCAATGCGGATAGCTTCACGATACAGAGAGATAGCCGCATCGTAGTCTTGGGCCTCTACCCGGTCCTGGCCTTCAATCAATAAATCATCCAGGGCCTCTTGTTCGGCATCCGATAGGTTAGGTTGACGACTTTGCGCTAAATAGAATGAAGGGGCCGCTGGCGCTGGAATCGCCGTTAGTCGCTGATCGGACGCGGTTACGGAAGATGTCGCCGCCGCATTTCCAGCGATCGCGCCCGCCAGCGCAATTCCAGATAAGCAGGATGCAAACCATCGAAAAGCCACAGCTAACCAACCTCCCTCACATTCAACCCAAATTGGACTCAGTAGCGGCACACTGCATCGTGAAATTGCCAAAAGTCCACCGTTTATCTTATCTCAAAGACGCCAATGATTTGACAGCGACCAGTAATCGCCAGGAATCGTCGTTCGCGATTTTGGATTGCCGATTTTGGATTCGAGACGATCAGGCTGACCGGACCTTCGCGCTTTATGTCGATATGGCAATCCGCAATCAGGGCAGAACCGTCAAACTTCTGAAATGCCTATTCGGTAAGCTTTTCAATTCCGAATTCTGAACTCCGCATGCTGCATTTACTGGCAGAGGCTCCATCTTGGATGCCCGATCTGTAGCCAGAATATAGAGAATTGGTATTACACCTGTTTGTAGCCGTTACTAAAAAAAGCAGCTTCCATAGAAAGCCAATTCCCGCAGAAGTGTAGGTTGGCTACCGCAACTTGCGGGCGGCACGTTTGTATCTTTCTAAGATGGCTATCGATTGAAGTCAGGAACCAAGTTGAATGGTTTCTGTCCTAGGCATTTTTATTGTCAGAGCTCTTCTAAGCAGACGGTGCGACTGAATTCACTCTGTGGGCAATGACTTTAATCTCGTGCAGCTCCTCGAACCACAGTTTCTTATCTTCCAAGTTCCAAAGTTCCGAGCCACAGTCATCATCAGGCAGAGTTGGTCGGATATCGATGTGCAGTGTCTTATTCGTCCCGTCGAAATAATACTTTACTGACTCAATGGCGCCAATGCCGCGGCGGTCAAGCGCTACGGCAATACGCAACATGGCGCTGAGTTCATTCACCACGCTGCGGTGCTCTTTTTCTGACAGATTGCGATAGTTGTCGTGCTTTTTCTTGGGCAAGCTTTTGCGGTGATAGCGAGCAATATTGGCAATAATTTCAATTTCGGCTTCGGTATAGCCCAGCAGCTCACCGTTGCGAATCAAATAGTAAGAATGCTTGTGATGGCTAGAGTGACTGATGTAATGACCGGCGTTGTGCAAAATGGCAGCGGCCCACAGCAGTTCCCGCTCCGAGTTGCCCCAATTATGGAGATGGCCTTTGGTCGCATCGAACAGGCCCTGAACAAAATCGGCCACGCGCTCTCTCGGTGCCGCTGGCACATGATATTTATCAGCCGCAGCGTGTACGCTACGCTCTCTCACCGATTGCTGAAACTGCATGCGATCTTCAATCAGACCACGATTCAGCATCCAGTCAACGACAACGCCTTCCCGCAGCGCCCGTTCGCAGATAACCAGGCTCTCAGTGCCCAGCATTAGCATCGCTTCCTGCAAAATTGTGGCTCCGGCAACGATGATTTCTGCCCGGCGAGCCGACATTTCTGGGAGCTCCAGCCGTTCTGCTAAGTCGAGCTGCCGAAGCTTATCTATCCAAGTTTGCAGCTCTTTTAAGGTAAATTCAAACCCGTTCAGCGGCTCCGGCACGAATCCTAAGCGATCCTGGGCGATCAGCGCCGCGACGCATTCAATGGTGCCAGAAGTGCCTACTAGCTTCAGCGATTCATCTGGCTGGAGATGCCGCTTGAGGTCTTCTGCCGCTGGCTCCATACGGCCTCGGACGTAGGCTCTGAGATA
>JBCCJU010000114.1:0-19080 GCA_039027715.1 Cyanobacteria bacterium P01_C01_bin.120 | reverse complement strand
GATAGTCAGCGGGACAGTGCGGGGGGCTGGAGCGATCGCTGGGTCCAACTCAAGCTCACTTCAGCAATCAGCGCTAGCAGCGCCACCGGCACCGCCCCCACTAGCAAAATTGCTGGATCGTAGGCCGCAAATCCCAACACAATAAAATCGCCTAGCCCACCGGCTCCGACAAAGGCCGCTAGCGTAGCGCTGGCAATCACTTCTACGGTCGCGGTCTTGATGCCCGAGATAATGACAGGTAGCGCTAAAGGAATTTCTATCTGGCGCAAAATCTGCCCCGAGGCCATGCCCATTCCTGTCGCCGCTTCTCGCACCGCCGGATTGATATTGCGAAAGGCCACGTCCGTGCTAATCAAAATCGGCGGCATTGCCAGCAGGGTCAGCGCTACTGCTGCTGAGGCAAAGCTGAGCCCCAGTACCGGAATCGCCAAAAACAGCACCGCCAAACTGGGAATCACCCGCAGCGCATTAAAACCGTTAATCACAATGGCAGAAACTGTTTTAGAGCGGGCACTCCACAATCCTAATGGCAGCCCCACGACCATGGCAATCAGCAGCGGCACTGCCAACAGCAGCAGGTGCTGCTGCAGCGCGGTCACAAATTTGTCGGTGTTGCTGAAGGCGTAGTCTAAAGCTTTTTGAAACATGGCGATCGCCCATTACAAGATGGTGAGATAAGTGTCTCGCGTATCATCTGGCAAAACCTTAAGCCGCTGATGCTGTAAATCCAATTCCAGTCCCAGCATTTCTAAGGGCACAACGCCGAGCAAAGAGTCTTGTCCACCCGGCAGTTCCAAGCATTCGAACGTGCCTTCGCGACCAAGGATGGAAATGCGCGCGTCTTGAAAAATCTTGGCGGTGCTTTCACCAGTCGCGGTCGCCACTTTTACTTCCCGAAGCAGTTCTAGGCCAAGCTTGGCGATCGCCTCAGGTGGCAAACACAGTGTCGTCGCCCCCGTATCTACCAGCACGTTATCCAGGGTAATCGAACGCACTTCCTCTGGCGAAATGTAACCACGACTTGCGGCAGATTGATCGCTGCGATTAGTAATCGTTAAGGTTACGAGTATTTTTCCCATTGTTTGTTCAGTAGACATAAGGAGTTGTCCAAAGACACTGTCACCATTGTAGATTCGAGCAGCGAAAGTAAATTTTAGGATTGCCATGCAAATGAGCAGAATATAGCGGGTTATTGCGATCGCTACGGTCGCCAGTTTTCATCTAACGCTTCATTCAGAGAAAAGCTAGGATTTTGAGGCACGCTGCCAGCAGGCAAGTCACTGGCATCTAAAAGTAGCTGTCAAGCGTCGCGATACTCACGGTCGAAAATCTCAGTTAGGTAAGTTTTGAGGCTGGGGCTGTCTTCGAGAATGCGGGCAATCTGCAGTCGGAAATTGCGAATTTCGACTTTCCAGCCCCGATAACACGACTCGCGTTCTGCTTCCCAATATTTGAGTTTGAGTAAATGCTCGCAGAGACGCATGAGATAACTTGCTAGAGCGCGTTTTTCCCGTTTCCCAAAACTTTCGATTTCCTCAATGAGATTTTCTAGGTCTAAGCAAGCAAAATTGTGCGATCGCAGTTGCACCACAGTTTCACTCAGCCAGCGCTGATAGTCGGCGTCGTATAGCGAAGTTAGCGCCGCTGCCGCTGGTGTTTCTGACTGCATCGCGTCATCTCTGAAGAACAAAAAATAAACCGTAGTTCAATTGTAGTTTTCGCTTCTATGCACTTTTACCGTGGGAAAAACAGAACGGGTGGACGTGCCTGCCTCACCTCTTGAGGCTGTTATTTAATCAGCCGACTCAGAAGAGCGCGTTCACTTTCTCCAGCCAGCGGGCCACATCCTTGGCGTGATAAGTGAGGATGAGATCAGCCCCCGATCGCTTAAAGCTCGTCATGGTTTCCAGCACGACTTTTTGCTCATCGACCCAGCCATTGAGGGCAGCGGCTTTAATCATGGAGTATTCGCCGGAAACGTTGTAAGCTGCCACTGGCAAATCTGTGGCGTCTTTGACCTGACGAATAATATCCATATACGCCAGGGCCGGCTTCACCATCAGCATGTCCGCCCCCTCGTCGATATCGAGAGCGATTTCCTTCAGAGCTTCGCGGCTGTTGGAGGGATCCATTTGGTAGGTGCGGCGATCGCCAAACTGCGGAGCCGAATCGGCCGCATCCCGGAAGGGACCATAATAAGCCGACGCATATTTCGCGGCATAGGACAGGATGGGAATATCGGTAAAGTCGGCGGCATCCAGCCCGGCGCGAATGGCTTTTACAAAGCCATCCATCATGCCCGAGGGCGCAATAATATCTGCGCCCGCCTGGGCTTGCGACACGGCGGTTTTCTTCAGAAGCTCCAGCGTCGGATCGTTGAGAACGCGCCCGGTGAGGTCGCCAGTTTCCAGATAGCCGCAGTGGCCGTGGCTGGTATATTCGCACAGGCAGGTGTCCACTACTACCACCAAATCCGGCACCGCCTCTTTTACAGCAGTCGTCGCCTTTTGCACAATGCCGCAGTCGTGCCAAGCACCCGTGGCTTCGGTGTCCTTCGTATCGGGAATGCCGAACAGAATAATCGCCGGAATGCCCAGGTCATAGACTTCCTTGGCTTCTTCCACAATCTTGTCTACGGAAAGCTGAAAGACCCCGGGCATGGACTTCACTTCTTGGGCCACGCCGTCGCCGGGCACGGCAAACAGAGGATAAATCAGATCATTGGTGGAAACAACGGTTTCCCGCACCATCCGACGCAGTTGGGGATGGCTACGGAGACGGCGGGGACGATGGGTCGGAAACATAGAATGACAAATGCACTTAGTTGGCCAACAGAGCACACCTACGATCGCGCTCCCGTAAGCTAGCGGGTCAGGGCGATCGCAGAATGTCATCAGTCTACGCTACGCCGGGAACCCGTCCTGGCACGCCGATAACATTCTGTAAAATCCCGCAACATCTCCTACTAGGCGTCAGTGGCATTGTCACGACCGCCCTCGCGCCCTAACAGATAGTCAAGGATGCGATCAAACCGCTCACTAGCAGCGGCCAGGCTATCAACGCGCTCATTCACCTGCGCGACGCTGTCGGCGACTTGCTCAACGCGATCAGTAAGCCGGTTCAAGTTGCGCCCTTGCTGCCCGACAATCTGAGCCAGTTCACTTAGGCTCTGAAAAGTGCGAGTCTGATATTCCACTAGTCGGTCATCGGCCTGTTGATTAACTTCTTCAATGCGCTCATCGAGTTGATTGAAGTTGCGCCCTTGCTGCCCGACAATCTGAGCCAGTTCACTTAGGCTCTGGAAAGTGCGGGTCTGATATTCCACTAGTCGGTCATCGGCCTGTTGATTGACGTCCTTGATGCGCTCATCATGGCGAGTCGAGTTACGCCCTTGCTGCCCGACAATTTGACTCAGCTCGCTCAGCCCTTGAAACGCTTGGGCTTGATATTGCGCAATTTGTTCAATCATTCGAGAATTTTCCCCAGTCACAGCTTCCACTCAATTCAGTCGGGTGGCAACTTGCCGAAAGCCTGCGTCAGTCATACTCGAACCACTACCTGAGAAGCCATCATATCTGGCTGACTGGTTGAATATGATGCTATTGCGAGACAGAAGTGATCGCAGAAAATGGATAAGTTTGTGCTCTAAAAATGTGACTGTGACGAATCATCGCGTCACTAATGACAGGGCTTTATGCCGCTCTCAGAATCACCTTGTCAACTTCTCAAGACAGATTTATCAGTCCAAATTCTGGTAATTCATTTGTGTCACTTAGCCAAGTAATTTGGCATTAGTTATAAAGACGAAAACATGCCTGTCGTCGATTTTAATCGCCTAAAATAAGTGCGAGTCTTATAGATATATTCCACTAAGAATATTTGGTTTTGACGAATTGAGTTTAGATTCTAAAAAACTTAAAAACGTTGCATACAGCGTCACTATTTTCGCTGAGACGGAACAATAATCTCAATGTTCCAGACTGAAGGTATAGAGTCGTATTTCAGCGCTGAAACTTTGGTGATAGTTTGCTCATCAAACCTTTAATGGTCTGCGCTATGAAAATCAAGGGCTGAATTTATGCCTGTTTCAAAACCTTGAAATAGCTCAATCGATAGATGAATTTATCGTTTATGACAAACACGATAGAAAGGTAAGATTTTTGCTTTTAAATCTGTTCTAGTTCTAAGTAACGCTTTATACAATTTCTCGGGTGCTCTGCAATTGACGTCGCATTCTTGTTTATATTTCCAACTGAGATGAATACTGCGATTAAAATTTTCTTTAAAACAGGCCGCGAACTTGAGCATTTGAAACGCCATGCTAGCAATGTTCGTGTGGGTAATGTGGAGTACTTTGTGACCGAGTTTCGTCGCATCCTAACCAGGCGAGCGGTAGCGGCTGAAGCGCTTGAAGCATATGAAAAAGCGGAAATTCGGTCAGCGATCGCAGAACTCAATCAGCTAGAGGGCGAGCAATAGCGAACGTTCCGTGTGGGTAAATTCGCGAGTTCTGTTTAGTGCGAACGTCTGCTCGTTGATAGGAACATGCCATTCGCCATAGTCCGACATGTACCCGACTGATAGTCCAAGCTTGCAGCAGCAGTGATGACTTAATTTCAGCTCAGCCGAGTATCCTACAAAAGGATTACGCTTTTTAGATTTACATGTTGAAATTTCAGCCGCCGGGCTTCGAGCAGCGGGTTACCGAAACTGCGCTGGGGATTATGGCCTACTACACCCAGGCCACCGATGGCCTGTGGCAAACTGCGCCCAGTGTCCCTGAGCAAAAAACCTTGGTTTGCTTGCACAGCCTGGGCGGCGGCTCATCGGCCTACGAATGGTCCAAGGTTTACGGTGCCCTCGCTGCGGACTACCGCATCATTGCGCCGGATCTGGTGGGCTGGGGGCAGTCGGCCCATCCCGCGCGCAGCTACCGCCCGGAAGACTACTGCGACATGATTGCCCATCTGATTGAAGCCGTCGCCGGGGCACCAGCGGTGGTAGCGGTCACTTCGTTAACCGCCGGTGTGGTCGTGCGGCTGGCGATTCAGCGCCCCGACCTGTTCCAGGCGCTGTTTTTGGTGTCGCCCTCGGGCAACGACGATTTTGGCGTGGGCTATGCTTTCACGCCGCCAGCCATTCTGGCGGGAACGCCGATAATCGATCGCCTCATTTACCAGCTGGGGGCCGCCAATGAAGTCGCGGTAACGCAGTTCCTCACCAATTTTCTCTTTGCCCAGCCTGCCCGTATCACCCCCGAAATCGTGCAGGCTTACACCACCTGTACCCAACAGCCCAACGCCGAATACGCCGCGCTGGCGTCGCTGAAAGGCGATATCTGCTTTGACCTCACCCGCTACATCGGTCAACTCACTGTGCCCACCACTCTGGTGGTCGGTGAAAAAGCCCGCTTCAATCGCCCCGATAAAACCAAGCGCCTCGCCGCGATGAATCGCCGGGCAGTGCAAACCGTGCATGTGGTGCCCGATGTGGGCGTGCTGCCCCACGTTGAAGAGCCATCGGTGGTTGTGGGATTGCTGCGTGCCTTTCTTTCTACCGCTTGGAAAGCCGATGCCGATAGCGAAGCGGTGCCGAGTTTAGTTAGCTGATACCTCAGAATGCAGCATGGTAAACAGCCTGTTGAATCGGTTTTAGGGATTTGAGGATCAAGCTCCAGAGGCCACTCAATCCCCAATAGTGATGTAACTTAGCGGCGGTCTTGGCGACGATCCTGTATCTGCGATCGCAACGCTTCCCGCTGTTCATCAGTCAGGATGGCTCCTACTTCTTCAAAGGAATCTCGCATCACGGCCCGAATTTCGGCTTTCTGATCGTCGGTAAAGTTCTCGATGGCGGCGGCGGCTGTGCGAAAATCTTGTGATTCTTGATAAGCTTCTCGAAATTGCGTTTGCTGCTCATCGGTGAGGATGGCCTCAATATCGCTGCGCCGCTCCTGGCGGATGACCTGAATCTCTTCTCGCTGTTCATCGGTCAGGTCAAGTTCTTCTAAAATCGGGAAGTCTTGGGCCGTCGCTGTGGCAATGGTAAAAGGTGCAGCAATAACAGTGGCGATCGCGGCAGCGCCGATGAAGGCAAAGCGAAAACGACGTTTCATAGTGGTATCTCCAAATCAGGGAATTGAACTGAAACGATTCCAATCTAAGCAATTACCAAGGCTAGCCATGGGGCAATTAGTCACGATCGCTCCCGTGACTTTGGTCATGTTTCATCCTGACGGAAGTGCGGTTACATAGAACTATCCCCGCCCTCGTCTCACCGCATGTCGCCCATTCGCGCTATTCGCTACACTCGCCATCCGTTTCCTTTTTTGCTGTACGGCGAATGGGGGCTAGTGGGGTTGGCTCTAATCATCGAATTCTCCCCAGGGCTGCTGTCTCGCGGTGGCAGCTTCTCCACTGCGGCGTTGGCCGTTATTCTGGGCTTTGGCGCATTGGGACTGTGGCTGCCGACCCAGCCGTTAGGCCTGAAAATTGTCCATTTGATTTTACAGTTTGGTCTGTTGGTGCTGGCCTCTCGATTGAGCACCGTGGGGCTGCGGTTGTTTCCGCTACTGCAAATTGTCTTGGTGCTCAGAAGCTGTCTGTTGTTTAACTGGCAGGGACGTCTGCTGGTCACCAGCGCCACGTTTATGTTCTATCTGGGTCTGGTGCAAAATCAGCTGCAATCTTTGGACCGCTCTCTTCCCGCGCGGTTGGGCCGCCGATTTGGACCACCGCTGATGGGCGTGCGGCTGAACCTGGTGGTGATGTTTTTGCTGCTGCTGGTGTTTCTGCTGCTGTTGATGAATGCTCTCCTGTCAGAGCGGGAACGTCGGGAAGAGTTGCGACAGGCGAATCAAAAACTACGGGAATCGGCGGCTCAACTCGAAAAGCTGGCCATGCAGCAAGAACGCACCCGCATCGCCCGGGAAATTCATGATTCCCTCGGTCACGCTTTGACCGGATTAAACATTCAGCTAGAGGGGGCCTTAAAGCTGTGGGATAGGGAGCCGCAGCAGGCGAAGACCTTTGTGACCCAGGCCAAAGAAATGGGCTCGCTAGCGCTGCGAGAAACCCGACAGGCCGTGGCGACGCTGCGGCAAACCCCACCAGCGCAGCCGGATATGGCTAGCGCGATCGCGCCCCTGACCCAACGCCTGCAGCAGGTGACCGGCGTGATTCCCGAGGTGGTGGTCGAGTGCCCCCTCCTACCGGACTCCTTAAAGCTAACGGTCTACCGCATTGTGCAAGAAGCCCTGACCAATGTCTGCAAGTATGCTCAAGCCAGTCAGGTCAGTATCGCCATTCGGTCCTCACCAGATGCGACCCGGCTGCACATCACGGTGCAAGACAACGGCGTGGGCTTTAATCTCCAAGACAACACCACTGGCTTTGGGTGGCGCGGTATTCAAGAGCGGGTAGCCGCAGAGGGGGGACAGGCGCAGCTACGCACGGCGCCAGGCCAGGGCTGCACCATCAACGTTTGGTTACCCCTGGCAGTGGAGGTGGCATGATTCACGTTTTGTTAGTGGATGACCAGGCGATCGTCCGCCAGGGACTGAAAGCGTTGCTGTCGCTAGAAGCGGATGTGCAAATTGTGGGGGAGGCGGCGCAAGGTCGGGAGGCCGTAGAGATCGCCCAGCGCCTGGTCACGACGCCCAATGCCGTCGATGTCGTGCTGATGGATATTCGCATGCCGGTGATGGATGGCGTCGCCGCCACTCGCGAGCTGTTGCGTCAGCACTCAACGCTCAAAGTGCTGATCCTCACCACCTTTGAAGAGGATGAGCTGGTGCAGCAGGCTGTGCAGGCGGGCGCCGTTGGCTATCTCTTGAAAGACACGCCGTCGGAAGAAGTGGCCCAAGCAATTCGGGCCGTGCATCGCGGCTATGCCCAATTTGGTCCCGGCATTTTGCCAAAAATGGTGGTCACGACAGCGCCTTCGCTGCCACCCGAACTGCCGCCTGGATTTGCTGAGCTAACTCCACGGGAACGGGAAGTGTTGGCATTAATTGGTCAGGGCGCCAACAACCGCGAAATTGCCGAAGCGCTGTTTCTCTCGGAGGGTACGGTCAAAAATCACGTCACCAATATTTTGGGTCGGCTGGGGTTACGCGATCGCACCCAAGCCGCTCTCATAGCGGCACCGTTTTTATCTGATTAGCCCGATTAGTCCGATTAGTCTGAGGGTAAATTAACGACCGCTAGCCGCGACGACATCAAGCGATCCATCCAGCTGGCTAAAAAGGCTTGATTGGCGGCCTGTTCCCCTGCGTCAGCCGTGTTGGCAGCGTGGGGCAGCAAGCCCTGCAGCGCCGCTGAAGTGACGCAAAACATGGATTTCTGGAAGCTTTGGGTGATTTGCACCCGCACATCTTCATCGCCTCGTAGGCTTTGACGGTAGTAATCAGCTAAATAGTCGGGTAAAAAGTGGCGCATGTCCTGTATCAACAAGGTCGGGGGAATGCCGGAACCACCCACGGGAACCGGATCAGCATAAAGCGCCCCATAGGCAAACCGCGACTGATCGGGGGAAATCTGCTGTGCCTGGGCGTTGTAGGAAACCGTGCCCAAAAACGGCGTTCCCCGAAAGAAAATGGCTTCTACGTAGGGCACGGCGGTGTCCATTAAAAACGTTAAGCCCGCGGAAGCCGGTAGCAAATCGTAGCGATCGCCCTGAATCTCCACACTGTAGGTAATCGGCAGCGCCGCCGCGGCCACTAAGCCATCTTTGATATGCGCGACGACTTCGGGAATCGCCGTAATGCGCTTTTGGTCGTACAAATCGGACAGGGTCAGAAAAATCTCGCTCATCACGGTCCAAAACTGACCCAGGCCGCTGTAATAGGCCGACTGCCGCACCTGCTCCAGCAAAAATTCGGGAAACAGCCGGTGCAGCCCCTGCATCACAAGATTGCCTTTGAGCTTAGCTCGGATGGCCTGCTCGCAGTTTTGCTTAAACTCGTCAGTGTCAAGATAGGCATCTAAGCCGCCGCCGCCGTGCCACAGCATGGCTCGCATACAGTATTCCGCATACTCGTAGTTGATGCGATCGTGCCACCAGTGCTTGAGCAGCTTATTCAGAGTGATTTCACCGTTGAAGTATTTAAAGAAGGGAAACAGCAGCAGAAACTGATGGTTGGCGATGTACTTCAAGTTGACGGCATAGGCATCCAACACTACCCCGTAACTCTTGAGGATGCCGACCACCTGCATCAGGTTGTTTTCCGTATCAGGCAGCAGCGCTTCAGCCTGCAGCAAGCGCTCGATATACGCCTGCAGCGGATGCGGTTTAATGTCGGGAGACAGGATGTTAGTCATGGCATGCGGTCAGCAGTGAAGTCAGCAAAACGCCAGTTAGAAACGCAGCGGCTCAGACGAATCGAGGGGCAGCGGTTGAGCAACGGCGATCGCGGGCGATCGCCAAGCGATGGTGGTCACTTCGCTCCAGCGGGACAGCCAGTTGGGCTGCAGCCCCAGCGCCACAATCAGCAGGGCCAGCGTTAGGGCAGGAACATGATCGCGCCAAGCTACCGGCGGCAACAGCACATCTGGTTCGACCTTGTCGCTGGTAGGCGCAACTTGCAAGCGGCCAAAGAACGCCCGGTTAACCAGCAGCAAGAAATACACCGCCGTGAGGCCAGAGCCCACCATGCACAGCAGCGTGGGGATGGGAAAGGCCACAAAACTGCCCCGAAACACCACAAATTCAGCAATAAAGCCCACCATCCCGGGAATGCCAGCACTGGCCATCACGCCAATAATCATCAGGCTGCCCGTAATGGGTAGGCCCCGCTCGGGATTAAGCAAGCCGCGCAGCACCTTTAAATCCCGCGTGCCGGTTTTGGCGTAAACCACGCCCACCAGCAAAAACAGCAGGCCGGAAATCAAGCCATGACTCACCATCTGCATCACCGTGCCGAGGATCGCCAGAGGCGTTGCCGCCGCCGCCGCCAGCAGCACATAGCCCATATGGCCAATGGAGCTGTAGGCCACCATTTTCTTCATGTCGGTTTGAGCGATTGCTGCCAACGACCCGTACAGCACGCTGACCACGGCCCAAATCGCCAGCCACGGCGCAAACAAGTTCCAGGCGTCCGGCAGCAGCTGCAGGCCAAACCGCACAATGCCATAGGTGCCGAGCTTCAGCAGGACTCCCGCCAGCAGCACTGAAACTGGCGTAGAAGCTTCCACGTGGGCGTCGGGCAGCCAGGTATGAAAGGGAAATAGCGGCACCTTGATGCCAAACCCCACCAAAATGGCCCCCAACAGCAGGCTCTGCTGCAGCAGCGTCATTGACTGGGCCAGCGTGACGTCGTAGTTAAATGAACCGGCGCCGCCTAACCAAGCCACGCCCAAAAAGCCGCCTAAAATCAGCGCTCCCGAAGCGGCGGTATAAATCAAAAACTTGGTAGCCGCATAGCCGCGGCGGGCACCGCCCCAAATGGCAATGAGCAGATAAAGCGGAATCAGCTCCAGCTCATAAAAAATAAAGAACAGCAGCAGATTGTGGGCGAGGAAAGCACCGGCCACTGCGGTGTTGATTAGCAGCACCAAACTGAAATACAGTCGGGGGCGCTGAATCGTTGCTGAACTGGCGTAGACGGCAATGCCCCCCAGCAAACTGTTGATTAGCAACAGCGGCATGGACAAGCCATCGACGCCTAACTGATAGGTCAGCCCCAACGCATCAATCCACGGCAGCGATTCGACAAACTGCAGGTCTGGCTGCTGAATGTCAAATTGCCAGGCAATCCAACCGCCCCAAAGCAGCGACAGCGCCTGCACCAGCAGCGTCACCAGCCAAATCTGGCGGCCCGACCACTGACGCGGCCAGAGGCTAATGACCAAGGCGCCGGCCAGGGGAATTAAGATCAGTGCACTCAGCATCACGCTAACCCTAGAAGGTGTTCCACATCATCAGCAGGCCCAACAGGCCCATGCCCACCATGATGGTGAGGATATATCCCTGTGATCGCCCAGAGATGCTGTATTTCAGACTCTCTCCACCAATCAGTGACGCCAGCCCCACACTGTTCACCAGGCCATCGACGATGTAGCGATCGAACCAACTGCTGGCAACCGACAGCCGTTCCACTAGCCAGACCACCGTAAAGCGGTACAGCTTTTCCGTGTAGAAATCGTAAGCCAGCAGGTCTTGGGCAATTCGCAACGGCTTTTGGGTGGAACGCGCGAGCAACTGACTTAACGGCATAACCGCGCCAATCGACACGCCGGCCACCCCTGACACCACCAGCAGCACCAGGGCAGTCGAGTTGATGTATTGCCACGGGGGCAGCAGATCGAGCCGCAGCATGACCCAGGGCACTACCAAAGTCGTCACCAGCAGCGCCATCATTGGCACCGCCATGGGCCAAGCCACTTCGGGAGCCCGGCGGGTCTTGGGTTGAGCGGGGCCCAGAAAAATCAGCCGAAACCCGCGCGTTAGATTGAGTGCCGTTAATAGATTGACTAACAAAAAGACGGCCACCAAGACCGGCTGTTCACCCCAAAAAAAGTCAACGCCTAGGCAATAGCCCCAAAAGCCGCCCAGCGGCAGCAGCCCCACTAAGCCCAGGGCAGCGATGGTGTAGCAGGCGGTAGTAGCCGGCATCTTGGGTCCCAACCCACCGAGTTCGGTTAAGTCTTGACTGTTGGTCGTCAGGATAATGGCGCCGACACTCATAAACAGCAGCGCTTTAGCGATCGCATGGGTTAGCAAAATCGTTAGCGCCACCCCCGGCCATTCCATGCCCAGGGCAATAAACACTAGCCCCAGATAAGCGCTGGTGGAGTAAGAAAAGGTCCGCTTGATGTCGATTTGGGCCAGCGCTACGAAAGAAGCCCCCACCGCCGTTATTGTCCCGATAATCACCAGCAGCGACAGGGCAATGGGAGACAGCACGACAACCGGCTGCAGGCGAATTAGGATGTACGCCCCACAGGTGACCACCACGGAATTGCGCAGAATGGAGGCTGGATTGGGTCCTTCCATGGCCTCATCCAGCCAGAGGTGCAGCGGAAACTGCGCACATTTACCCGTGGGCCCAGCAATCAGCGCAATTCCCAACAGCGTCGCCGCGATCGGCGCCAAGTCCGCCACTTTGACCCACTCATACAGGTCGTTAAACCGTAAGCTGCCGGCAAATGCGGAGAGGGCAATCACCCCCATCAGCAGCAGCACATCGCCAATGCGCTTGGTCAAAAAGGCATCGCGGGCAGCGGTCACCACCAGCGGCTGCGCATACCAAAAACCCACCAGCAGGTAAGTCGACAGGGTCAGCATTTCCAGCAGCGAATAGGACAAGAAAAGTGAGCTACTGAGCACAACGCCACTCATGGCCGCTTCGAAAAAGCCCATCAGCCCAAAAAATCGCCCCAGCGCCCAGTCCTTTTCCATGTAGCCCAAGGCGAACAGCTGCGCTAAAAAGCTGAGGCCGGCAATTAGTACGACGATGCTAAGGTTGAGCGTTGACAGCTCAAACGACACATGCAGCGTTAGATCGGCAACTTGAAACCAATCCCAATTCAGCTCCTGGGGCGCCTGTCCCCAAGCGCGCTGCAGGGCAAAAATGCTGTGGACAAACGCCCCAAAGGTCATTACCAAATTGAGATAAGCGGCGGGCCGCTGCCCCGTCCGGCGGATTAGCCCGATTGACCACGGTAGGGTCGCGATCGCGCCGAACAAGCCATAGGCTGGAATCAACCAGCCTGAATGCATCCAAAATTCTGCCATTAACCTTCTTAAAACTTTGGCCTAAGAGCTGCCAGCTAAATCTATTCGTGAATACTTAAGCTCATCGAGGCACTTGACTAAAACTGAGCTAAGGCCCATTGCCTTCAACTGAACAAGCGCCGCACTGTGATCACGCTCAGCGCCTTTTTGCTGCTCACCCAAAGCAAACCCAATGACTTCGTACATGACGTAATGTACCACAATCGCATCTCTAGATTGCCGAAACAGGCTCTACTCCGTGCTTAAAGCGATTGGCCGCAGAGAATTTAGCTGCCTTTTTCTGCTCACTCGCCGGCTTTTCTATCCTGGGGGCAATCATGAGCAGATACTTCAGCCAAAATAACGGCTTAATAAGTATCGCTAAAAAATATTTCATTAGCTGCATTGATATTTCATATTAAGGACAATCATCGAGACTTATATTGCCAAGGGGGCAATGGACTCATATCCTTGATTTACATGGAGTTTGAATGGGCTACTTCCGGGCCTTTTAGGTAATGCAGAATTTCTTAACTTTTATTCCCTGTCGGTGCGCCGTCAGGGCTTTATTAAGAAACTGCAATGGTTGTAGTTCACAGCATCTTAAGAGGGAGATAACGATAAATGCCTATTGCAGTTGGAATGATTGAAACGAAAGGGTTCCCCGCTGTTGTGGAAGCTGCTGATGCGATGGTGAAAGCCGCCCGAGTCACCTTGGTGGGCTATGAAAAGATTGGTAGCGGTCGCGTGACGGTGATTGTACGGGGCGACGTTTCTGAAGTGCAAGCGTCAGTGTCGGCGGGGATCGAATCAGCTAAGCGCGTCAACGGTGGCGAAGTATTGTCTACGCACATCATCGCGCGCCCCCACGAAAACCTGGAGTTTGTCTTGCCGATTCGCTATACCGAAGCGGTCGAGCAGTTTAGGACTTAACCAACGACGGTTTTTAAGTCAGTATTGACGCGACGGGGGCTGCTGGCCGCCATTGGGCGAGTTGGTCACGTTCGTTTGGCCGATTGAGTAATGGGTCTGAAGCCAGCCAGGCTAGAAGCGTCTCCCCTGTTTTTTGGCAATGTCATCCACGCAGATTATTAAGGAGTTAGTAGTATGGCTATCGCAGTTGGCATGATTGAGACCCTTGGGTTTCCCGCTGTGGTCGAAGCCGCAGACGCTATGGTCAAGGCGGCTCGGGTTACTTTGGTAGGGTATGAAAAGATTGGTAGTGGTCGCGTCACGGTGATCGTGCGCGGCGACGTTTCTGAGGTGCAGGCTTCAGTTTCCGCGGGCATTGAAAATGTTAAGCGGGTGAATGGCGGGCAGGTACTTTCGACTCACATCATTGCTCGTCCCCACGAGAATCTGGAATTTGTGCTGCCAATCCGCTACACCGAGGCGGTGGAGCAGTTTCGCGAAAGCGTCAGTGGTATTCGCCCCTATGGCCGGTAGGTAATCGCTGTTTATGCTTTTGGCTAAAGTTCGCGGTACGGTCGTCAGCACTTGTAAAGAGCCGAGCCTGAGTGGCGTCAAGTTTTTGATGGTGCAGCTAATCAGCGATACGGGAGAACCGCTGCCCGATTATGAAGTCGCCGCTGATGTGGTTGGGGCCGGACCTGGAGAGTGGGTTTTGATTACTCGGGGCAGTGGTGCTCGGGAGCATCAGGGATATCACGATCGCCCGGTCGATGCGGCGGTCATTGCCATCGTCGATACCGTTTCTCTGAGTTCGGGGACGCTTTACAGCAAGCGGGATGACTTTAATTAAAGACTGCAGCGCTGGGGAACGGTTGAAATATCTGCCGATCCCTTTGCCATGAAAGAATGTCGGCCCATTCGCGCAGTCGCAGCTGATGTATCAAGGGAGGTGTCGGGTTCATGTTGACCCGTAATGCAGCGGCCCCACAGCAATCCTGGTTGAATAACTTGGCGCCGCCGACGATTGATGCGGCAGCGATCGTCCATGATTTCTCTGAAGTGGTGGGCGATGTGCGGATTGCCGAGGAAGTTTTGGTGGCACCTGGTGCGTCAATTCGGGCTGACAGTGGTGCTCCGTTTGGCATTATGACGGGGGCAGCCATTCAGGATGGGGTCGTGATCCATGCGCTGAAAGATGGCCGGGTGCTCGGTGACGACGACCAATCTTACGCCGTCTGGATTGGCCAAAATGCCTGTATTGCTCACAAAGCCATTATTCACGGCCCGGCCTACATCGGGGAGGGTGTATTTGTGGGCTTTCGCTCGACCGTTTTCAATGCTCGTTTAGGGGCTGGATGCGTCGTTATGATGCATGCCCTAGTGCAAGACGTGGAGATTCCGGCGGGTAAAGTAGTGCCTTCGGGAGCCGTGATTACCCAGCAGGAGCAGGCTGACCAACTAGCTGATGTCGCTTCTCAGGATCTGGCGTTTGTGGAAGAACTCACCGCCATCAATCAAATACTCCGGGCCGGCTATGTGCAATCGGCTCAAGTTGCTTTTCATCGCGGCGCCTCTGCTGATGCGCGACCGCCGCTTGCCTCTATCGCTCAAGACAATGGAACTAAGACCATGCAACCTCAAAGACTGACTACCGACGTTGTGCAGCAGGTACGCCAACTGCTGAATCAAGGCTATCGAATTGGGACCGAACACGCTGACACTCGCCGCTATCGCAGTAACGTATGGCAAACCTGCAGCCCCATCAAGTCCACCCGAGAAGGGGATGTCCTGACGGCTTTGGAAACCTGTTTGGCTGAGCATGCCGGTGAATATGTGCGGATGTTTGGCATTGACCCCACGGTTAAGCAGCGAGTTGCTACGGCGACGATTCAGCGACCGGATGGCAAAGCGGTTGAGGTGCAAGCTAAATCAGTTCCTCTCAGTAGCGGCCCCCAGCGACCGGCAGCCGCCAGCAGTAATGGTGGTGCACCAGCCAGCGATTTGACACAGCAGGTGCGTAATTGGCTGAGTCAAGGCTATCGCATTGGTTTGGAGCATGCTGATCAGCGCCGGTTTCGCAGCAACGTTTGGCAAAGCTGTTCCCCTGTTCAGTCGACGAATGAACGTGACGCGATCGCTGCGTTACAGGCCTGCATGAATGAGCATCAGGGCGAATACGTCCGCATGTTTGGCATTGACCCCGTGGCCAAGCGGCGAGTCTCCCCGGTGACTATTCAGCGGCCAGATGGACCAGCGGCCTTGGGTACCTTGTCAGGAACGGCGTCCAGCAACCATAGCTATGCCAATCAATCGACCGCTGCTGTCCCGGCTGGTCAACTTTCAGGGACCGTCGCCCAGCAGGTGCGGGGGCTACTGAGTCAGGGGTATCACATTGGAGCTGAGCATGCCGATCAGCGCCGATTTAGCAGTAATGTTTGGCAAACCTGCACGCCGATTGAAGCCACTCGCGAAGATGCCGCCCTCTCGGCCATCAACGGCTGCATTCAAGAGCACGCTGATAAATACGTCCGCATTTTTGGCATTGACCGAGCTGCCAAAAAGCGGCTATCGCCGGTCATCGTTCACCGCCCAGGAGAATCTCCTAGTCATGGCGCGCATAACGGTAACGGGGCGAATCACTCAGCTAGTTCAGCGCCTGCGGCCTCGGCAACGGCTACTTATGGAGCGGCGAGCAACGGCCATAATCCCAATATTTCAGCCGATTTAGCCCATCAAGTACGACAGCTGATGGGGCAGGGCTATCGTCTCAGCTTGGAGCATGCCGATGTGCGGCGCTATCGCAGTGGGGCTTGGCAAAGCGGGGGCATGCTAGAGGGGAGAGATCTGGCTGCCGTATTGTCGGCCCTGGAGTCTGGGTTAGCCTCTCACTCAGGAGAGTATGTGCGCCTGGTGGGCATTGACCCGCAGGCCAAGCGTCGGGTGTCAGAAACCACCATTCAGCGTCCATAGTTATTTCCTTGCATGGTGCAGGTCAATGAACAGTCAGAGTCAGTGCGGTTTTACATTGGGCCTAACGTTAATGTGGCTGCCGATGCTGCGATCGCCGCTGGCGCTGTTTTGGAAGCTGCACCCGGCGCTACTTTAGTCATTGCGGCGGGCGTTTGTATCGGAGCGGGCGCGGTGGTTCAAGCCACTGGGGGGAAATTAGTATTGGAGGTGGGGGTCAATTTGGGCGGTGGCGTTTTGATTGTCGGTCAAGGCACCGTAGGGACCCATGCCTGTATCGGGTCTGACACCACCTTGTTCAATCCGCAGGTAGAGGCTGGAGCCGTGATTCCAGCGCGATCGCTGGTCTATCTGCCAGAAGCCCAGCTCAACGGTACGGCGGCTGAGGCGGTTAACAATCACGCCTCTGACCCAGCCACTGCGGTGGAGTCGGCTCATAACGGCGATACGATAGAGTCAGGTTCAGCCATGGCAGCGTCCGCAGCATCCCAAGAACTTGTCCCTGATTCAGCCTTAGCTAGAATTGTGTATGGTCGTGAACAGGTTGAGCAGCTGATGAAAACCCTCTTTCCCCATCGTGACTCGCTGAATGGTCAAAATGGCGCTTCATAATCCAGCAATTTAGTAGTGGCTATCTGAGGCTGCCTACTTACAATAGAGATACGACCCCTTGAATAACCGTGAGGCCCCGCTAATGGTGGCAACTAACTCTCCAAAATTAGCCTTAAAAACTCCCTCTCCCCACACTCAGCGCTGGGCGGCAAAGCTAAAGGGTGCAGCCTTGGGGTTGGTCTCGACGCAAAGCTTTCCGGCGGTGATTGGCACTGCCGACGCCATGATCAAATCGGCCGACGTGATGCTGATCGGTTATGAAAAAACGGGGGCCGGACACTGCACTGCCGTGGTGCGGGGCGGAGTTGCTGATATTCGCATGGCGGTCGAAGCGGGGACCGCTACGGCCAAACAGTTTGGTCAGTTTATTTCTGCCTCAATGATTCCCCGACCGCTACCGAATTTGGAAGCGGTGCTGCCGATTTGTATGCATTTGGATGAGCTGGAGCGCATTGGCAACGGACGAATTGGGAGTGGCGCCCTGGGGCTGCTGGAAACCCGAGGTTTTCCCGCCATGGTGGGAGCCGCTGACGCGATGACGAAGTCGGCAGAAGTGCAGGTGGTGGCTCATCAGTCCATCGGTGATGGCCTGTGCACGGTGATTATTCGGGGTTCGTTGTCTAATGTGGCGATCGCCGTCGAAGCAGGCATGCACGAGGCTGAGCGCATCGGCGAACTCCATGCAGTGATGGTGATTCCCCGACCATTAGACGAGCTGGAACAGTCTCTACCTCAGGCTGATGCCACGGAGACTAAGCAGCCGGTACGCCTGCCGCTCAAACTCGAAGAGCAGGAAAAAGAGTTGGTGGCGCTACCAGAAGCAACCACGACAGACGTGGCCGATGCGATGTCCATGTCGGTAACCGAACCGCCAAGGCAGTCTCAGCCAGCGTCTGCTCAGCCGCTGCCGCTTCAAGCCGCAGAAACGGTGGAGGCTCGACCACTGCCCAGTGCTGAACCATTACCCACTGCCGAACCACCCAAACAAGCGCAACGGGTTGTTCCTCAACCGCCACCACTCAGTGAAGGGGAACTGGACTAGCGATCGTTTCTCCAAAAAACAAACCGATAGAAAAACATATCGGCTAATTTCAAGCGACGGCGTAACCCGTATGCTCTCGCATATAGGGAGGATGAAACGCTAGTACAATATGGTCCTTGGGAATGTCCGCCTGCACCAACTCTTCGGTGATGCTGCCTTCGATACCGTCATAGTGCATCCAAATTTTGTCCTCGCGAATTTCAGCATGAACGACCATGCCATGAATCCTTTGAGCGCCCTGCCAGCCCTCGTGCATAAGAAAAAAGTGATGATTATCGCGGCTCACAACCACATATGTGGCGGCATCGCCAAGAGCATAGGGTAGCTCAGCATAAGCCTGCAGCGTTTTTTCCAAGATTAAGGGCCATTCATTGAGGGATGCCATTGCACAATTTTCTCCTCAGCGGATCTAGTTGAGATTGAGAGATTTGGACGTCGCCTGGCTGGCGGCAATAAACCAACTGGAGAGGCTTCATCATGCCATCCAACTTCTCAAGATTTCGAGACTTTGTTGGGTTGAGCGAGTGTGGGGATGCTCCGGTCCTAACAACTGGATACGCAACTCTAAGGCCTGCAGCAAAAGGGACTTGGCCTGCTGATATTGTCCCTGATTGGCGTACAAAACTGCCAGATTGTTGAGGCTAGTGGCGACATCGGGATGGCGCTCGCCCAACAGCGCTTTGCGCATCGTCAGGGCCTCTTGATAGAGCGGTTCGGCGGCCTCGTAACGGCCCTGGGACTGGTACAGTGCGGCGAGATTGTTGAGGCTAGTGGCGACATCGGGATGGCGCTCGCCCAACAGCGCTTTGCGCATCGTCAGGGCCTCTTGATAG
>JBCCJU010000113.1:0-19136 GCA_039027715.1 Cyanobacteria bacterium P01_C01_bin.120 | reverse complement strand
GAGAGTCACGGCCACACGACTCAGTACATCAATGTCAAGACCACTTGATTGAACGTTGCATACCTCGGATTAATTCACCCAACCTACTTAATGAAATGGACGGGCAATTCCTGCTCATTCTCTCTAGCTGCTGTCTCAACGACCCTGAAGAAGAAGCCAAAATACGGACAGTTGCCTACGAAATTGATCGCCTATTCTCTCTCCTGCAACTGCAAAACGCTTATGACAGTAATGCTTTTGCCACCCTGCTGTATCAGATTTCCGCAGAGATTCGAGAACAACCCGTCGAGCAAATTCGCCCCGCCTTTGATCGCTTCTTGATGCAAGAACTCTCCCGGCAGCGCCTAGCTACGGTGACAGAGCCTTTCCAATACGGTTACTTCCGGAATACCGGCATCAACCTCAATATTCGGTTTAAGCGATACTTCTTCGCCCGTCTCGAACAGTTCCTCGCGAGGGAAACCAAGATGGGCATGAAGCATCCCGTTGAGGATTTAGTTACCCGTCGGGGGCATGTCAATGGGTTCCATATTGAGCACATCCTGTCTCATAACGAAGACAACCTGGAATTATTCAACGGTGATATCGACCTCTTTGAACAAGAACGCAACCGTTTGAGTGGGCTTTTACTGTTGAAAGGTCTCGACAACATCTCTAGTAGCAATGAAGTCTACACTGACAAACTTAAGTCATATGCCAATACCCTGTACTGGAACGAAACGCTCCGAGAAGATTCCTACAAATCAAAATTGGACATGAAAGCGCTGAAAGAGCGTTACAACCTAGACTTGCAGGCCTATGACTCTTTTGGCCCAGAGGAGCTGAACGCTCGTCAAAAACTCTTGTTTGAAATCAGTTCGATCATCTGGAAGTAGGCATGAACAGCACCGCCAGCATCGTCTCTAAAGTTTGGAGTTTCTGCGATATCCTCCGGGATGATGGCGTCGGCTATGGCGACTACCTCGAACAGCTCACCTACCTGCTGTTTCTCAAAATGGCTGACGAATACAGCCAGCCTCCCTATAAAAAAGACGTCGGCATTCCCCCTGGCTACGACCTACCGTGTACACACAAGTCGTGCTTATACTCATCAATTGAGGTCATTCATGGGGTGTGGACAAGAATGAATCCACTTCAAATTCATGCGGAGCAAATAGACGGCACGGCATTTGGCGATCCTCGATTAGTCAAAAGGGGGTCTCGTTGTATGACGCCATCAGCACCCATCGTTCCATCAATATTCGTCAGATTAGCCAAACCCGAGCAGAGCAAGTGGGATTTTATCGATTCTTAGATAATGAAAACGTTACCGTCTCAGAGCTAGGACGGAGTCTGGCGGATAGCTGTGAACAACAGGTAGAGGGCCTTCATGTGTTATCGATTAGTGATAGCAGTGAAATCAATTTACAGGCTCACGTGGGTCGATTAAAGCCAGAGGGCTTGGGTGTCGTGGGTAACAACAGTGATGTTGGCTTTTTCATCCATCCGTCCTTGGTCCTCAATGCAGCGGGAGGGTGTCCCCTAGGCATCAGTCATGTACAGATATGGACACGAGACCCTGAACGACCCGATAAACATCAACGAGCCTACCAATCGTTGCCGATTGAGCAGAAGGAATCCTACAAGTGGTTGCAATCGGCTGAGCATTCAGCCCGCTGCTTACGCTCCGGTGGAGCCCGCATGGTCACTCATATTGGGGACCGAGAAAGCGATCTGTATGAAGAATGGGTCCGTGTCCCTGATGCTGATAACCATTTACTCATCAGGGTTTGTCGAGACCGGCGTCTAGTGAGCAGAGCACAGTCACTCTATGAGTATCTAGCTCAACAACCATGTGAAGGCACCTATGCCATTGATGTGCCCGCCGATGCGCGCATTGACCGCCGAGCCAGAGAAGCGTTGATGGCGGTTCGATTTATCCCGCTTGAGATTCGACGACCCCAGCAGTTGCCCGCCGCAGAATATCCCCCAGGGGTTCAACTCTACGCGGTTGAAGCGCAAGAAATAAATCCACCCACTGACCAAAAACCCATTCATTGGCGGTTATTAACAACCCACGCTGTCATGACCCTGGAGCAAGCCCTACAAATGATTGAGTGGTATCGCTGGCGCTGGTACATTGAACAACTGTTTGCCACACTGAAAACAGCAGGTTTAGATATCGAATCCTCTGAACTTGAGTCCATTGGAGCGATTCAACGACTCACCGTCTTAGCCCTATCGGTAGCCGTGCAAATTTTACAGTTGTTAGAAGGCCGTGACCAGCCAGCATTACCGATATCGTTGACCTTTTCGGCTGAGCAACAACAATGCCTGGAACAGATGGCTCCAACCCTAGAGGGCAACACCGCAAAACAGCGTAATCCATATCCTATGGGGTCCTTAGCTTGGGCAAGTTGGATGATTGCCCGATTAGGGGGATGGTCAGGCTATCAGTCTCAGCGGCCACCCGGTATCCGGACATTAGCCCGTGGGTTGCGGCAATTTGAAGCGATGTTTCGAGGATGGAAACTCATCCAACCTCCACTTGTGTGTACACCGTAGCCTCTCTAAGGGGAAGAAAACGGGTAGATGGCGAAATGTGGGCAATGGGGTGTACCAAATTCAGGCATAACCCAGTTGAGTCCCTTGTCGCGCCGCATAAAAGGTTTTACCTTGCTGCCAATCGATGAGGCGATCGCCGCGCTCAAATTTCATGCTTATCACCTCCGCCTTATCCGGCCCATCCTCAAACTGCTCCCCTCCGTCAGGGTTGATAGCAGCGAGTAGATTTTCTTCTCAAAACGGCTTCACCCCGCAAGTTAGGCCGATGGGTCGGCATCCAGCGGCGGGAGTTTGGCCGCCGCCGCTACGTGCATCAATGGGAGAAAGTATCGAATCCAGTGCCATCGGTGCGCCCATGATTGACATTTCCTGGCCCCAACGGTGCGGGTAAGACCACCTTTGCCCTGCAATACCTTCCTGCCGTAAACTACCAGCACTTGATCAACGCCGATCTGATTGCCGCTGGACTTTCCCCTCTGGCTCCCGAGACTGTGCTGATTGCCGCCAGCCGTCTCTTCCTCCGTGAGATCCAGAACCGCACTCGAGCCAAAGAGGATTTCGCCTTCGAAACGCCCCTCGCCGGTCGCAGCTACCTTAAACTCATCTGCCGCCTGCAATCTGAGGGCTGGCGCGTCGAACTCCTTGATTTGGCTCTACCCGGTGCCGACATGTCGCGCTTGCGGGTAGCTGAGCGAGTTGCCCACGGCGGTCACAATCTTCCCCTGGCAGATATCGAACGCCACTTTCCCCACCGCCTCCGCAATCTGCTCAACGAATTCAGCTATGCTAGCGATCGCACCCAGTGCTTCATGAACGACGGTGATGCACCTTAACCGGTATTTGTTCAGCAGGGCGAGGACTGAGAAGTTCTGAACTCCCAGCTATTTCAACAACTTGTGCAAGTGGCAGAATGATGCCCCCCTTAACTCCAGACACCCAGAAGATTCTAACGACCTTACAACAAGTTGCCGCGACTATCCTAGATCGCAAGCACCGCCTGGGGCACTACGCCATCATTTGGTGAGATGTCAAGGCGATCGCGGTCAAAGAATGTTCAGATCGCAGAGTTGCCAATTTGATAGTGAAGGTGCATAAGGAGTTGAAGGAAGCAATCGCCGCCCTCTATCCCCTCAAAAGGTTCCTCTACAATGTTTATATACCGCTCCAACCGAGACAAAGGCTATGTATGCACCCATTACACAACTCCTCACTTTTGAAGAATTCTTGGCCTGGGATGATGGTTCGGGCAGAGACTTTGAATTAATCGATGGAATTCCCGTGCCGTTATCAGAACCCAACGCTAATCATGAAGACTTAATTCAACGGCTCTGTGCCTACCTGGAAACCCACTGCCAAACCAATGACTTACCATACATCTGCCGACAGTCCAAGCAGATACGCCTCAAGACGACCCCTGGTAATCGCGAAAAAAGCCGCAAAGCTGACATCGTCATTTTTGCTCAAGACGAATGGCAACGAATGAAAATGAGTTCTAGCTCAGCAGCGGCCTACGTGCCACCGCCAGGAGTGATTGAAGTAGTCAGCACTAATTGGAAAGATGATTATCTGACCAAACTGGCTGAATATGAAGATCTGGGCGTTTTCGAGTATTTTATTATCGATTATGCCGCTTTCGGGGGGATTCGCTTCATTGGTTCACCCAAACAGCCCGCAATCACTCTCTACCAACTAGAAAATGGCGAATATCTATCGGGCAAAATGTTTCGAGGCTCAGACCGCATTGAGTCCGCCCTATTTCCCAAACTGGCTTTAACGGCTGAACAAATTTTTGCCATGAGCCAATAGGGGGCCACTGTCCCGTTTCCTTGGTTAACTATCGCCAGTTGGATGGTAGATACCGGCATAACTGTCGCGATAGGGAGCGCTGGAGTTGGAGTGCAGCGGGAGGTTTTGGGCTAAATGGGTTTAGCCGAACGAGGTTTATACTGCTCAGAAGGCTTAGGACCGTTTTCAGACACCACATCGCAGATAAACCGTTCCCACAGAAGATACTGTCGAGGGTTTTCGGAAATCCCCACCACTAAAAAATGGTGTCACCTACCGTATTCAGCACCGCTTCTTGATCTGTACTGATGCCACAACTTCCATCAGGAAGCTTGCCCAGCTTTTCGTAGTTGTGATAGTGAACCCAGTAACGCATAGCCTTCCCACAGAGTAACAGTGCGAGCTTATCAAATGAATTCCGCAAAAGCTTTGAGACTGCCTTGAAGTAACATCGAAACAGCCCGCTGCAAAATGTTCTAGAAATCCTGCAACTAATTGCCGCGACTCCCTTGATCGCAAGCGTCGTTTGGGGCACCATGCCATAATCTGATGGAATGGAAAGGTAATCGCGATCGATAAAGATGATCCCCACGATTTTGCAGGCTTCAGCCTTGAGGGTGCTTGCAAAATTCGGATGAAAGTTGATCATTGCCGTTCGATTGGCGATTGATCAAACGACAAAAGGATGCAAACAGCCTTCAGATGCTTAATACAATGGAAAGAGTCACTCAATTTGTCTCAAGTTTTCAAGAGAATCATCTGTGTAGTGTCTAGCCATGGCGATCGCATCTTGAGCAAAGCGATCTCGCACTTCTTCTGGCCCAGTGACAACACAATCGGCACCATAGCGACGGATCTCACGAAAAAACCAGAACGTATTGTGAATGCGTCGCACAACTCGCTTGATTTGCTCATCGGGTAGCCACTCGATGGCAGTATCGGCATCCGTTTTGACACGATAGCCGAAGGCGAGTCCCCGCAATAGGTGAAATTCCACTTCTACAGAACTCAGTTCGGGTTGCCAATGACCTTCAGCCCGAGAAATCATCGCCTCTTCGGGAATGCGATCTAAACGCAATGACCAGTTGTGCTGTAGAGCTGCAATATCCTGATTGCCCTCGGTTTCATCGCACCAACAATCGAGATACTGACGGTCTTCGTGACGCTCGATCACGGCATGGCGAACGGTAAAGTTCCAGAGGCGATCCGCCGCATCTTGATAGGTGAGCCGAAAGGGACGCTGCAAAAGGATGCAGCGATTAATATCGATCCGCCAGGGAGCGCTGGGTTGGTCTACCCACGCTTGAATTTCATGGCGGAGTGGAAGATTGAGTTCGCTACGTTCGAGCAAGATGTGGGCCAACTCAAGTGCTGCATCTAGTTGCCCATCATCTTTGAGCCACCCCAGGATACGATTCAGAAGGTTGATACGATCGCGGCTCCAGTCATGGTTGGCCGCAAGACGGAGTTTGCCTTGGGCGATCGCTTTCACCAGTTTGGACACATTTGGGTTGTCACCCCAAGTTTGGCCAAATTCCAGCGCTAGGGCTTCGAGCTGGGCTTTTTCATGTTCTGAGATGGAGAGCGTAACGGAAGGTCGTTTTCGAGGCATCTTAAAAAATGCACGTACACTTTGCAGATTCACTTGTTGACTGACCCTAGTATGCCTGCCAATATAGAGCTATGCAATGAGATACGTGCATTTTATGTGTTCAATTTGTTTGAAACCTGTCTATTCTTGTCCCGCCGATAGAGTCCCTGCTGGCATAACCTTGCCCGATGGCTGGCAACAACTGGCTTGGCACCAGGTTGAAACGTTAGATGCCCTTGAGAATCCAGATATTGACGTAGTGTTCAACGCTGCAATGACTGGCGATGGGAAAAGTTTGGCCGCTTACCTTAATGTTTTGCGGGGAAACGTTTGCGCGATCGCCCTCTATCCCACCAATGCCCTGGTAGCTGATCAAGAGAACCAGGTTCAAAACTATATCAATGACTTTCAGCCACCCAATGAACCCAGGGTGAATCGGTTGAGTGGGCCTGAATTAGAGATTTATGCGGAGAATGAGGGATTGCGAAAAGGCAGCGCTATTGATAACCGTGCTGACAATTCTGAAGTTCTGATCACAAACCCCGACATTCTTCATTACCTTCATCGGGGCGCTTATCTGACCAAATACGACAATCCAGACAAGCTCTGGAATCGCGTCGACAAGGACTTCGACCTTTTCATATTCGATGAGTTTCACGTTTTTGCAGCGCCCCAGGTGGCCAGTGTCTTGAACACGATGATGTTGATTAAGGCGACTAATCAGCCAAAGAAATTTCTGTTCTTGTCGGCAACGCCAAGTCGGTCTTTATTGAATCGTCTAGAGAAGGCAGGTTTTCGCTATCGGGAAATCAACCCTATCGATAAAGGGAAGTACCAATTTCCAGAGACTCAGGCTGAAGCAGAGGCATTACAGGCAGACCATTGGCGACAGGTGGCACGTCCCATTGACCTGGTTTTTGTGCCAATGGAGCCAACCTCTAAAGCGTCGGAAACCTGGCTGAAGGAAAATCAGGAATTCATTCTCAACCAGTTTCTAGAACATCTTGGCAGCAAGGGAGCGATCATCCTCAATTCCATTGCGGCGGTGAAGCGGCTGACACCTATTTTTCGAGACTGCTTTGCCCCGCATGGTCTCACCGTTCGGGAAAATACTGGGCTTTCGGGAGGACAGGAGAAAGCTGAATCCCTGGCGGCTGACCTGGTGATTGGCACCAGCACCATTGATGTGGGGGTGGATTTCAAAATCAACTTCCTAATTTTTGAGTCCTCGGATGCTGGTAATTTCATCCAGCGGTTAGGACGCTTGGGACGTCATGACCGCAACATTCAAGGCGGCTCATTTGATGGCTTCATGGCCTATGCGTTGGTGCCTAACTTCTTTGTGGAGCGGCTGTTTGCTGGAGATGAGGCTGTTTTAACGGATAGGGAGGTGTGCGATCGCATTCACTTCCAAACCCTCATTCATCAAAAATATCGTCAGATCAATGACTTCGAGGGCTATTACGCGAAATGGGGAATGGTTCAATCAGCAAAAATTAGCTGGGATTTCAAGCACCCAAATATTCAACCTCAATATGCAGATAGCCTTAGAAATTTCCAGATCAGTTGCCAAAAAGTATTTAGAAGAACCTTTGGGCAAGTAAGAGGCGATATAGAAGCCTGGAAAACTGAATGGGGTAAAAAGGGTAACCCAATTGTTGAAGATGCTGGTAGCTTCCGTGGATCTAGTCCTCTGCAATGTGGCTTGTACGATTTGACCGAACCAAACGAGTTAAATCGCTTCAAAACCTACGACCTTCCCGGTGTGCTCAGCAATCTAGACATCGAGGTGTGGAGCAAAGCTGCCTTCCTGAACACCCTCAAGGAAACCGCCGAGCGCACCGGGCAGCCGATTGCCAAGGGCCGCTTTAAGCACTGCCTGGGCTTCATGAAGCTGCGGGGCTATCGGGAAGAGCGCTTGAACTGGAGATTTCGGTATGCAGACGACCTAAATTCAGTGACACCGTACAAAGTTCAAGTCCTTAAAAATATTGGTATCACCCAAGTAGATAATCTTTGGGCGCAACATATAGACAAAAAATTGAAAACGAGATACTTCGTTTGCTACATACTACCGAACAGGATGAGAGCAGTGCGCTATGCCCTGGAATTACCAATGCATTTTCAGATCTATCCCATTGCTGATATCAACAGTCCTATTGAGGACTTCGAGCCTCCTTACTCCATTGCTTTTGGACAATCTGCCTTACTCCTGGACTCTATTCCAGAATGGAAGTTGAAAAGATTCCAAGCTAGTCAACCTGAAATTTTTATTGCTGCACTAGGGGAGAAACGTCAATGACCGTTCAAATTTTGCGTAAGAATTTCACGGTGGGGCAGTACCACCAGATGATCGAGTCTGGCATTCTGATCGATCGCGCATAACCAGTTACTAGAGGAGTCAACAGCCATGAATGACCAAGAACTTCTGAACCGCATTACAACTAATCCCCAGATTTTCAACGGCAAGCCCATCATTCGAGGGCGTCGTCTAGCAGTCGAGCATGTTCTCGGTATGTTGGCAGCAGGCGATACCATCGAGACGCTGCTAGAGGGCTACCCCTGGTTAGAGCGGGAGGACGTGTTAGCTTGCCTAGCCCACCAGCAGTAATTGTTCTTTTAGTGGGAGTTAGAGCGCTATGACAGTTCAAATTCTGCGAAAGAAATTCACGGTAGGGCAGTACCACCAGATGATCGAGTCTGGCATTCTGACCGATCGCGATCGCGTTGAGCTACTTCAGGGAGAAATTATCGAGATGTCGCCCATTGGCATGCAACATGCCGCCTGTGTGGATCGCCTGAATGAATTGCTGGTGCGGGAATTGGGAAGCAGGGCGATTGTGCGGGTGCAAAACCCCATTCAGTTAAGTACTCGATCAGAACCCCAACCAGATTTTGCCATTCTGCAACGGCGGCCTGACTTTTATGCCAGTGCCCATCCCCAACCCAGCGATGTTTTTGCGCTGATTGAAGTCTCTGATACCACGGTCGAATTTGACCGCACGGTGAAAGTCCCCATCTATGCCAAGGACAACATTGCCGAAGTCTGGATTGTGGATCTCAACGCTGAGGCGGTACAGGTATATCGCGAACCCAGTGAAGCAGGCTACCAGCAGTTACAGACTTTCCGCCGAGGGCAGGCGATCGCATTCCAGGCCTTTACCGACATTCAATTCACGGTTGATCAATTGCTGGGGTAGCAACCCCAAGCAACCACTACAAAAAAGTTTTTGACCTACAGGAGATCCGTGATGGAGCGTCCTAATCAGTCCGGCAATCCAGAGAAACTGTCATTGCTAGACACCCAGAACGAAGATGCCGAATTTGAAGCACTCGATGACTCCTGGTTAGAAGGGGACTTTGGGCTCGATGAAGAAAGTGACAGAACCGTAGAACCTGCTGCCCGCGAACTCCTGACGCTTAAGCTGTTGCGGGAAGCTATTCAGCACCAAAATCCTGATGATAAAGTAATTCAGGATTTTGCAGAGATCGTATTGCCCAATCTGCTGAAGTACACCATAGGCGTCACGGCCAAAGGCGGCAAGTTCTTCGCCGAGTACCTCGATCGAGTCGTGAATCCCCAGCGCGTCGCCGCAGGCAAAGACCCAATTCGTCGTGATAACGCTGCTGACCAGTCTCTAAACACTCACCTGCTCAATGGGTTATTTCCGGCTAATTTGATCGAGCGCCGACTGCAAAAACTCGATACTACAGTCAGAAGACAGGTCAAAGAACGAGAACGCCGCCTATTGGTATCTGGCTTTATCCTGCATGACTTTGAGAAATTCGACTATGACCTGATTCCTGAAATGCCAGAGGCATTCAGGGCGATTCGGCGCGATCCGGAAGGGGATATTCGGAAGCGCTCAATTGAGGAACATCGGGAAATCATTATCGTGTTGGTGAAGACGCTGGAACTGGATCGCCTCATCTGCCCAGAGACTCCAGACGACTGGCAACAATACCTGGATGACTTACTGTTTCTCGCCTACAACGCCCAACGCCGCAACGACACTAACCTCAATTTGTCGGAGGATGGCCTGAATCCGATTTTGCGCGATCGCACCCTGCGCTGCCTTTCTGACCTGACCTGCTTAGCTGATCGCCTCGCCTCTATCATCAAACATCCCCAAGATGCCGAGAATACTGGCCTCAACGACATCATCCACGGGCTCAGTGATGGACAACTTCGATTCACTTATCACGCTATTGCCGAAAACCGAGGGGTGCTGACCAACGTGGTCAACAATGCCTTGATGGATGCCTATGAAAGCCTGAATCATGACCCCGAAAATCCACATTACACAACACTGCTCTACTTACCCACCGGAGCTATTTACTTAGCCCGTCGAGATGCACCTCAGATTCCACTAGAGGACTTGCCTGATCGGGTTGTAAGCAGCATTAAAGCTTTGTGTGCCGGACAGTTGAGCTTACGCCAGACAGGGTTTGGGCGCGACGGTAAGGGTATGAAGTATGCCGATTACTACAACCTATTTTTTGATGATCCAGGACTAATGCAGGTGGCCCTCGATGCCACGCTGCGGATTTTGAATCCAAATAAAGGGTCGGTAGCAACCAAGCGCAGCAATAACCTGATTGCCTTTCAGCAGCGAAGCGTTCTCTCAGCCGATTACGATTTCTCATTCAGCGATGACATCCGCATTGATCAGCTGGCAGAATTCGGCGACCTGATAAGTCGCAAAATTTGGGGAGAGCGGGTCAAACACCTGGAAACCATCATTAAGGAACGCATCAGGGTTCGCAAAAAGAATAAAGATTTGCCAGAACTGCCCGCAATTCCTTCAGAAGTTCAGCCAGAAAAGATTGTCCACCAAGTTGCCGAGTTTTGGCAGCTCTCAAAGTATTCGCCGCAGATTCGAGAAATTCAGCACATCAACGAGAAGCTAAAAGAGCTAAAGCTAAAGGGCAACACTGGCGGTGTCCCTTATGAGTGGTATTTCTTGGCAGCCAGGTTTCTAGAAAAGAACCCTGGTATCGAGGATTTACGCCAAACTTGCCTAAACGTTATTACCTACGTTACTCAACTCACTCAAGCTGTCGTCGCTCAATACGAGATCTCCGACGGCTGGGATGACGTGCGCGATTGGGTCGGCAAAGTTGTGATGTTGCCAGGGCAGGTTCAGGAATCTTCAACAACAGAGCAAGTTGACGTTTTCTTAAAAGAACTGGCTTACTATAACGCTGCTAAAAAGCCGGGGCGAGGACGGCAGATGATTTGCTCTATCTCCCATTCCCCTTACTCAGTCAACGAGCAGATGGAATCAGCAGTATTGTTTACGCCCCAGGTCTATACCAACAAGCAACATCTGGGCGGCTCCAATGCCAAACGCAACATCTCCAGTATTGCGGGCATTGAGATGATGCTACGGCAAATTCTGATGAATCAGACTCAGGCAGTGGGCAAACGGTTTGAGGATGGCAAATATCGCTATCTCTACTTTTATCCGACCTACTATTTCACCCCAGAAACCAATTCGTTTCTGCACCGAGCTTACAGCAACATTGCTCAAACTCGCTTTGACATCAGCATTCGCAACCACTTCATTAGTAAGCAGCTAGAGGCTAACTTCAGTCGCGAAAAGTATCAGACTGTGGATGCTTTCTTGATGGATGAAGATCTAGCCCAGCGCAAACAATTGCCTGATGATGACCCGAACTTTAAGCGAGACAGAACGTTCAAACTCTCTTATCCCGAAGACAAACCGCTGACCTTTTATTTCATGGCCCTGCCCCCAGGGCGCGACAGCACTGATACCGAATCCTGGGTAATGCCAAGCTGGTTGGCCTTCGCATTTCCGATGATTCTGGATGTCAAAATCGTTGTCTCTGAGTCACCCATTCCTCCATTTACCGATGGGGCGGAATTTGAAGAAAGCGTCTTTCTCGACAGCGCTCCCCATGCCTTCCGAACGTTGGTTGGCCAAGACCGCTTCCGGCTCGATTTCATCCTCGAAGGCTGGATGGATGAGAGCGGTATCCAACGTCCGGCTCCCCTGAATACGCTGACTGCTGCCTACGCCATCCATATGGATGTCAATGCCAAGCAGGGTAAAGGCGGCTATGAAGCTAACTGGGGCCGCTTTACGGAGCTGGCAAAAGATATCGAAACCAGCCCGCTGTATGTTTTTTCCTACCTCGCCAAGTGGAGCCGAGGGCAGAAAGCCGATGCCCCCAGCCCGCAAAAAATCAGGCTCTACGCCCATCACTTTTACCCCTGTTTTGACTCCTATGCCACCTACAACTTCGACCAGGAGGACTGGATTTTGACCCCTGACTCATCACTCAATCATCCCAAGCAACTCACCGACCTCTATCGGCAGTTTTATCGGGCGAATAAGCGCTATAACGCCAAGGCAAACGCTGTTTTGAAGCCCATCGATATTGCTGCTGACACTATTCTCAAGGCCGAATCCAGCATGTTTCATGACGAAGCTTTGGTTACGGTCGTAGCCGCTGAAGTCTTCAAGCTGATGGATCGGGTTCATGCCTCCACTGCTGAGGGGCGTTGGGTAGTCAGCGATCGCGAAAAAGAACGCCAACTTGTTCTCGATTTTGCCCGCTATTTCGTGATTGACGTTTTCGAGAAAGCTTTTGCTGGCGATCGTGCCCGTCTAGCAGGTCGTCAACTCAATCTTATTCGCGACACTTGTGAATTTCTCTATCGCCTAGAACAAGACAAGGAAAATCAACAAGACAAGGAAAATGAATCATCAAAATCTAAGTCTGGAGAAGAAGAATGAAGATTCTGAACCCGAATGAGTCTTACACCTTCAGTAAGATTTTTGACCTCAACGCAGAAGCGGATGATATTGTTGCGGATTTTGGTTATTCGTTATCGCGTCAGCGGCTAAACCTGCCGAGATATAGCGATGAGTTAGGGCGATTACAGGAGTTACGCGATCGCATTGAAGAAATTCTTCCTTTCGTAAATCTGACCACCGAAATCGCCCGTCGGGAAATCTTAATTTCGAGGGTCGTCACTGAAGTGGTTCACTACACTCAAGCCCAACTGAGAATTGAATATCCCCTCAAAGTCTCAGAGCAGCTTCAAGGGTCTCTTAATTATTTGCTTAGGACTGATACTCAGGTCATTGTCATCGAAGCCAAAAAGGAAGATCTAACCAATGGAATGAAACAACTAGCTGTAGAAATGATTGCGCTCGATCAATGGATGAATTCATCTCAAAAGCAATTGATTGGCGCTGTTACCACCGGAATTCTCTGGCAGTTTAGTCAACTTGATCGGGAGTCTAAAAATATTCGGCAAGGGCTTGAAAACTATCGTGTTCCTGAAGATGTTGAACCATTGTTATGCATTTTAGTTCAAGCGCTTTTGCCCTGAATTAGCCTGACCAATCTTTTGTAGGAGAAATAGTATGCCTCTAATCAAATCTATTGATTCTAAGTTCTTTCACACTGAAATTCCCTATAAGCCGATGGGGAAATACGTCCATTTTCTGACTGTTCGTGTCACCGAATCTTATCCGCTTTTTCAGACTGACGGTGAGCTGAACAAGGCCCGGGTTCGTGCGGGTATCGAAGACAAAAATACCATCAGCCGTCTATCCATGTTCAAGCGCAAGCAGTCTACGCCAGAGCGACTGGTTGGGAGAGAACTCCTTCGCACTTATGGTTTCGTGAAACCGGAAGAATGCGAGTACAACGTCGAGTTCGGCATGGATAATCCTGATTGCATCATCTACGGGTTTGCGATCGGGGATTCTGGCTCAGAAAAGTCCAAAGTGGTCGTTGATACGGCGTTCTCCATCACTGCTTTTGACGAGTCTCATGAAACGTTTACCCTAAATGCGCCCTACGAAAATGGCACGATGGCTTCTAAAGGAGAAAAGGGCTCCAAACCGGGCGAAGTGACTAGTCGGATTAACCAGCAAGACCACATTCGCCCCCAGATCTTTTTTCCCAGCATTGTTACTCTTAAAGACCCCACGGAAGCCAGTTTTCTCTATGTCTTCAACAATATTCTGCGAACGCGCCATTACGGAGCCCAAACTACTCGCACAGGCCGAGTTCGCAATGAGCTAATCGGCGTGGTGTTTGCTGATGGTGAAATCGTCAGCAACCTACGCTGGACCCAAGCCATCTACGACCAAATGAAAGCAGCCGGTACGCTTAAAGCCCCCGACCCTCTAGATGAAGATGATGTTGCTGACGCAGCCAAAACTGCGATCCAATCCTTGATGGGGGAGGAATTCATTGTGCATACCGACTTGATTGGCGATGATTTTCAAACCCTGCTGACGGAGGTGAAGACCTTAACGGCTAGTGAGGAGGGAGTCAAATCTATCCTCAAACAGGCTGATGATGAAGCTAAAGTCTACGCTGGCCAACACATTGGTAAGAAAAAGACCGCTAGCGCGAGGTCATAGCCATGCCCCATATCTATCGCTGTACCCTAGAGCTGCATGACAGTCTTTACTATGCCACGCGGGAAATCGGGCGGCTTTACGAGACCGAACCTGTGCTGCATAACTATGCCCTTTGCTACGCCCTGGGGTTAGTGGACAGCGAAAAGTACGCCACGACTGTTTCAGAAGAAAGCTGCTATCGCTACTTCTGTGCTGAACAGGTGCCGATGTACGAGGCTCATCTGACGCCGCTCAACCAGCAGGGTATCTACGTCACGCCCGCTAGGGCTGTTCGCCATGCTGCCGTGCTCAATACCTGGAAATATGCCGATAATCGCTACCACGTTGAGATGCAGAAAACCCAAAAGAACATCCCCAGCTTTGGTCGAGCCAAGGAAATTGCTCCCGAAAGCCAATTTGAATTCTTTGTCATTTCCCAGCAGCCCCTAACCTTTCCTCGCTGGATTCGGTTGGGGAAGTGGATGAGCAAAGCAGAAGTAGATGTCAAAGAACTACCAACACCTAAACATAGCTTGGCCAGGGAGTTTACCTTTCCTTACCTACTCAATCCGCTAGATGTCATGTTCACGAACCAGGTAGTGAGCTACGACACCATCAACATGCCCCCGGTTAGCCTCATTCGGAATGTTCGAATGGTCGGTGAGTACTATACCTTTGAGGGGTTAAGGGAGCCACTAAAACTGCCAGTAAACATGGAGTACCGATTCAGCGACTAGCCATGAACGACTTAGCACAACTCACTTCTGCATCTATCCAAATCGCCGAACAGCACCCCACCCTCAAGCTGCTCATCCTCTTTGGCTCCAGGGCCAGAGGCGACCACGCCCCCCACAGCGACTGGGACATTGCCTATCTCAGCGACTTAAGCTCGAAACAGGGAGCTACCTGGTTCCCAGGGGCTGATCTACTCCATACCTTGAGTGAGCACGGTCAAATCCCTGGCGACCTCATCGACCTTATCGACCTCAGCACCTGTTCCGACATCCTGGCCCACTTTGTGGCCCAAGACGGACAGCTCATCTACGAGCGGGAACCCGGCGAGTTTGAACGCTTCCGGCAGCGATTCTCGTGCCGAGAGGCTGCGCCAACGCTCAAAGCCCCCGCCGAACTCCAACAGTTCCACCAAACCCAGCGCGAAAAGGTGTTGCAGGCACTAGCGAGGTGGGGCGCATGAGCCAGATTACCCTTTAAGCAATCATCACTTGTATTTGGAGTTCAGTACCTTGCTATGCCAACCCAAGCCGTTATTCTTTCCCAAGTCAAACAACTCGTTCATAAAATCGAGCCAGATGCCGAGATCATTCTCTACGGCTCCCGAGCCCGTGGTGACGCCAGCCCGGACTCCGATTGGGACTTTCTGATTCTGGTGAATGGTCCCGTTGATGTCGATCGCACTGATCGCGTCCGTCATGCCCTTTATGAACTCGAATGGGACATTGGTGAGGTGCTGTCGTCTATCGTGCGAGATCGTACCGAATGGCAAACCCCGCTTTACCAGGCCACTTCTCTCTATCAGGCCGTGCAAGCAGAAGGAGTGACGTTGTGAGCAACGGCTCCGAAGATTTGGTGCATTATCGTTTGCGTCGGGCGCAAGAGACTCTCGTGGATGCCCAAATCCTGGCTCAGGCGGGTCGATGGGATGCCTGTATGAATCGCCTGTACTACAGTTGCTTTTACGCTGTATCAGCGTTGCTAGCCAGAGATGGCTTAGTTGCCTCCAAACATTCAGGCGTTCGAGGGTTATTCAACCGAGAGTATGTGAAACCAGGACTCATCTCGAAAGATCTGGCCCGTCTATACAACGATTTATTTGAACGCCGCCAAGAAGCCGACTACCTAGATTTTCTCACCTTTGACCAAGCCCAGGTTGAGCCCTTGCTGCCCACCGTAGAAACTTTCATCAACCATATTGCTGAACTATTGAGTGATCGCCATGCCCCATAGCCTCGTCCTCAACCTCCTACCCGAATCCCCAATCCCCCCTGGATTCACTTCTGGTAAGCACCTCCATGCTCTGTTTCTCAACTTGATCAGCTCCGTTGATACTGAAATGGGCAGCCAGCTCCATGCTAACCAGGCCAACAAATCCTTTACTCTCAGCCCCTTGCAGCTCTTAAAACAGCGCCGGAGCCAACCCCAATCCCCAGCCACGTCATCACTGCGCTGGAGCTACCGTCAGCCCATCGCTCCCAATACTCCCTGCTGGTGGCGTATCTCTCTGCTGGACGATCGCCTCTTTAGTCGCCTCAATCAACTTTGGCTTAACCTCAACCCTGACCAGCCCTGGCATCTCGGGCCAGCCGATCTGCACATCACCAGTATCTTGGGCACGCCCCAAAGCACCCAGCCTTGGGCCAACTTCTGTAACTATCGGCAGCTCTATGAGCAAGCATCAGCTCAGGAACGCAAACTGACACTTCAGTTCTATACCCCCACTGCCTTCCGCCAAGGCAAGTTTGATTCCGCCATGCCGACGCCGGATCGCGTCTTTGGTAGCCTGCTCCGACGCTGGAACCACCACAGCGGTATGGAATTTCCTACTGACATCCTAGAGGCGGTGCAGCCCAGCTACTTCGATATTTGCACCGAAGTGGCGATCGATCCTCGTAGTCAGTTCCAGCACACAGGCGCTAAAACAAGTCCCTGCAACCAGTTCATGGGTTGCGTGGGCAAGGTCACTTATCAAGTCTTGGGCAAAATCGATGCATTGACACTGAAACAGCTCAATACCCTGGCCGACTTCGCGCTCTATGCCGGTGTAGGGCGCAAGACTCCAATGGGCATGGGCGTCACCCGACGTGTCGGACATTAGCTTCCATCTAGCGATTCAGATTTTGTTGATTTAGCTGTTTCAAAGTCGTTAAACGCTACTGACAGAGGAAAATCATAAGATTTTTTGAGTGAGGGTACTTCCTATCGTGTCGTCGTTACCCTCTTGGCAGTCACGCCGCCGACCTTGCTCTATGGAAAGAGCAAGCTGATACGGCATTCATCTATCACAGAAGCTTAATGATCGAACCGATTTTGATGGGTCTAATTGTTCTGTATTTCTTCACTCTAGAGATTCTCAAGAAGCCCAAAAGAGAGACGCCAAAAGAGAAGCTGCTAAAGGGTATCGCCCACTATTTAGACGAGGACGGCATTAAAGTCAAAATCCAAAAAGATGAATGAAATAGATTACATTCCCATTGCCGCGCTGAACCAATACGCCTATTGTCCCCATCGCTGCTGGCGCATGTTCTGTGCCGGGGAGTTCATCGATAACCAATACACTCTGGAGGGCACGGGCCTGCATGATCGCGTTCACACCCTCGGCAGCAACCATCGCGACGACTCCTGGCAGGTGCGGGCTATCTGGCTCAAAAGCGATCGCTATGGCCTCATCGGCAAATCGGATCTGATTGAAGAAAACAATGGGCAGCTCTACCCGGTGGAATACAAGCGCGGTCACCGGGGCGAGTTCGACAACGATGAATTGCAAGTCTGTGCTCAAGCCCTTTGCCTAGAAGATATGACCGGGCGATCAATCACTCAAGGCTTCATCTACTACGCGCAGTCCCACCAGCGGCAGCCGGTTGAGCTGACTGCTGAGTTGCGGGCAGACGCGATCGTCACTATCCAAGCTGTCCGCAGATTGCTGCACACCGGTACCATGCCTGCCCCCATCCATACCAAACGCTGTCGGGGTTGCAGCCTCTACAGCCGGTGCCTGCCGCAAGCCACGAAGAAAGTCAGCCGTTATCGAGAAACTGTTTAAGGAGTGATGCTACACCATGGGAACTGTTTACATCTCTACTGATGACGCCTTTATTGGCAAAACCGATGAACGACTGCGGGTCCGCGCCCAAAAGGAAACACTGCTGGATGTGCCGCTGATCAAGGTGGATGGTGTGGTGGTGCTGGGTCGCGCCACTGTGTCCCCCGCTGCCCTGATAGAACTGCTAGAGCGCAAAATTCCCCTCAGCTTTATGACCGGGACGGGACGCTTCCTGGGTCGGCTAGAGCCGGAGTTGAACAAGAATATCTTTGTGCGATCGGCGCAGTGGTCAGCGGCAGGGGAAACCCCGCGATCCGTTCATGCAGTGCAGGGCTTCATTCGCGGCAAGCTTAAGAACTATCGAACCATGCTGCTGCGGGCGCAGCGAGAAGGGATCGCTGGCCTAGAATCCGGGATTACACGGCTGGAGCAAGCGATTCAGCCCATCGATCAAACCTCGATCATTGACGCCCTTCGAGGGCTGGAAGGGTCGGGCAGCGCTGCCTATTTCACCCACTTTGGGCGGCTGATCCGCAACGATGACTTTACTTTCACCACCCGCTGCCGTCGCCCGCCGACTGATCCAGTCAATGCTTTGCTCAGCTTCGGCTATGCGCTGCTGCTACACGATTTACAAGGAGCTATCAACATCGTCGGTTTCGATCCCTACCTCGGCTATCTCCACACACAGCGGTACGGTCGCCCGTCGTTGGCTCTGGATCTGATGGAAGAGTTTCGGCCCCTCGTGGTGGATGCCATGGTGTTGGCGGCGCTCAACCGTAAGGTTTTGACCCCAGAGGACTTTGATGATGAGCCGGTGAGCCATGCCGTATCCCTGACTGATGAAGGAAGGCGCAAGTTTCTCCGGCTCTATGAGCAGAAGAAGCAATCGAAGTTCAAGCATCCCGTGATGGGACGGCAATGCACGTATCAGGAAGCGTTTGAAATCCAGACGCGGTTGCTGGCCAAGTATCTGATGGGCGAAACCGAGCAGTATCCACCGCTAGTTCTGAAATGAGTCATGCATGTTGTCGTCACTTACGATATT
>JBCCJU010000112.1:0-19233 GCA_039027715.1 Cyanobacteria bacterium P01_C01_bin.120 | reverse complement strand
TCTTCAAGAATCTGAAGAGGCGCTGCGTCAGCGAGTGCAAGAGACCTTGTCAGAAATGACTGAAGACGTGATTCGCTCAGTAACGGGATGGAACTTCATCACAAATGCAGTATTAAGTGCATCCTCAAATTGAATTGGTATAACTCGTGCTGAATGTTAGCGAACAACACTTTTCTTTAGGCTTATCCAAATTGGATAAAAGGCTTTATACTCAATGGCCGGTGGTTAAGAAATTGCGTCCTTAAACCAATTAAAAATGCTTCAAGACCGCCAGGAGTTGCCATCTGTACTGCTGACGGCTGTCTCCAAGTCCAGTCACATCAAGGCTTATGGCAACATGCTTGTGGCTTTATAGAAAAGCAAAAGATGAATATTTGCAACCCCTGATTTTTCAGTCCTTAAGTTGGTCTTAAATAATTTCGCGTATTCAGGTTTTGCCTCTATTCTTTTGGCAACAAGATACCTCCTAACTGCGTCTCCAGCTCTGTCAAATATTTGACAGAGCTGTTTTTGTTGAAATTGTTACTTTTATAGCGGTGACAGTGACGACAAAGCAGTTCACAATTGCTCGAGCACCTGGGGATATTGTGCAATAAATTGTCTTAGCAAAATGCGATGGGGCTGCCCTAAAGGTCGGATTTGATTAGCCACTGTGGAAAAGCGTTCTCCTCTCTCCACATCCGCCACTGTCCATAATCCCAAATCCCAGCCCTCACTCAGTTTTAGCTGCTCTACTGGCACCACCAGCGGCCCGTAGAATACGTGGCGCACAATATTGTCATGCTCCCAACGGACAAACAAATCTAATCGCGGCGGCACATAATTAATCTCTTCTTTGATTTCTCGCCAAACTCCCGCTTCTGGCGTTTCGCCCGGTTCAATGTGGCCGCCAAAAAAAGCCCAATGTCCCGGATACACGATGGTAGGAATATTGTCTCGCAACTGTAACAGGAACTGTCCATCACGAATCAGCAGCGCGATCGCCACCTCGATCTTGTCAGTTGTCATAATTCCTCGTTCGTCATGCTTAAGAATGAGTAAATAGATGAAAGTAGCGTGGAAAAACCCCTCACCAATTTTCCCTTCCAAACTAAATCTCAAACTGTGAACGCTAGCTTTTAAGGCTAAATTAAGGGGCTCTGATTAAAGAGCACTGACGACCGCTTTCATTGCCTTGTCTACGGTGGAGTACTGATACTCAAACTTCTCTGCCAGCATGCGATTGGGCAACACCCGTTGACCTTCCAGCACCACGATCGCTCCATCGCCCAGCAGCGCCTCAATGACAAAGTCTGGCACTGGCAGCCAAGACGGTCGATTGAGCGCTTGCCCCAAAGCTTCACAGGCCTGCATCATGCGCACTGGATTCGGCGCGGTCGCGTTATAAACTCCTTGCATCGTTTCATCCGTTAAGGCACGCATCAGCAGCATTACCAAATCATCGCGGTGAATCCAGGAAAACCACTGTTTGCCGCTGCCAATCGGCCCGCCGGCAAATAACCGAAAAGGCGTCAGCATACGTTCCAAAGCGCCGCCGTCACCGAGCACAATGCCGATGCGAGGAATCACCAAACGGACTCCCCCAATTTCCTTGACCTTCATCGCTTCGGCTTCCCAAGCCTGGCAAACTTGAGAAAGAAAGTCATCGTCAACTGGACTGCTAGTTTCGTCAAAAGTAGCCGTTTCGCTAGTGCCGTAATAGCCGATCGCTGATGCGCTTACCAGTACTTGGGGCTTCGCTTCGGCCTGAGCGATCGCTTCAACTAATTTCGCCGTACCCACTTTCCGGCTCTCCATCATGGCCCGCTTGTGCGCCGCCGACCACCGTTCAGCAACCGGCGCTCCGGCTAAATTAACGACTCCATCACAGCCGGAAATCGCCGTCTGCCAATCGCCAGATGCTTGTGGTGAATAGGATACTAAGCCAACCTTTGGAAAGGCCGACGCTGGAAAAACGCGGCGAGCTTTGGCCACATCACGAGTCAGCACAACCACCTCATGGCCCTCTGCGTGCAGCATTGCCACCAAGCGACTGCCAACGAATCCCGTGCCCCCTGTGATGGCGACTTTCATAGCCCCCGATACCTCTGCAATAACTGCCTTCAACCTACCAGATTCAAATATTTTGTGCCGTTAGGCAACCGTTTCGCTCAAATCTTGCAGCGATGGGCGTTGATAAATCCCGTCCATCCAGCCACCCGGAGTTTTCAAAATTGCCACTGTTGCGCCGGAAGCAGTCGTTCGGCCGAGATTCAGTTAATCCCCACAGACCTGTTCAGGGCTATAAATGGCGATTTTGAACGGTTCAGGTCCACTTCAGCGAAGAAATTACTGTCCCGATTCGCCATAGGCCATGCCGTTGGCTTCGGCATAGCGATGCATAAAGCGCATAAATCGCTCCCAGTAATCTTCCCGGTCAATCGTCAGCGTACATTCCACCTGTCTCAGATCATCGCCCTCTGGACCAGCAAAAATAAATTTCACTCCCGTAGGCTCAATTGTAATCACCCCTTCACTGTCAGTCAGCTTCAGGGCCTTAGAAAACCGACTACGAAAACTTTGGAACTGCTCGATCGCCTTCAACTGGTCAAACATCAGCAGTACTGAGCGGGCCCCGGTATCTTGATCGCGCCGGAGACTCACATTGCTAATTTCTTCAGTAATGCCATCAAAAAACTCGACAGTGGGAATATCAGCAGCCATAGCCATACCAAATTCACGCAGACATTTAGTATACCGAGCCGAGGATCAGCGTCCCAACCGATACCCCTTACCGTACACCGTATGAATCAGGGAAATGGTGCCCTTGGGTTCAATCTTGCGACGCAGCAGCCGCATTTGAGCCGCCAACACATTGCTGGCCGGTTCTTCCGCGTCAGTCCACACTGTTTGATAAATCTGATTATGGGTCAAAACCTGATCCGGATGCCGCAGCAAATATCCCAGCAGTAAGGTTTCTTTCTCCGACAGTTCGACAGTTTTACCTTGGCGATAGGCCAGCTGATTGGCCTCATCAAGTGCCAAATCTTCGTACTGCAATCGCGACGATCGCTCACTTATTTTTGTTTCCAAAATGGGTGGCCGCCGCAACAAGGCGCGCACCCGCGCCAGCAATTCCCTGAGCTCAAAAGGCTTAACGATATAGTCATCAGCGCCCGCATCGAGTCCTTCAACACGATCGTTTAGGGTATCTTTAGCAGTCAGAAATAGCACTGGGGTGGCATCGCCCCGCGACCGCACCTGCTGACAAATTTCCAAACCGCTGTAGTGGGGCAGCATCCAGTCCAGAATGAGCAAGGCATAGTCGTTGCTGGCCGCCAATCGAGCCCCCGCTGCACCGTCGAACACGACATCCACCGTATATCCTTCGCGCGTCAATACTCGACTCAGCGGTTCCGTTAATTCGGCTTCATCATCAACCAGCAAAATTTTCATAGACCGCTTCAACATTGGCTGACAGTCAAGCCGTAATCAAGCCTCGGCCAACCACTAGAAACTACACCGCCATCTCTTCAAAACGATACATAACGATGCCTGACTGGGGATGATTGTCTACTCCAACGTATCCTGATTTTGCCATCTCACCTAACAGCATTTCAGCTTCTTCAAAACCCAATCCGGTTGCCATCACCGCTTGAGTCACCGATAGCTGACCGCCATGCTGCTTCGCGGCGTGCAGCAGCTTCACCATTTTTTCTTCGCGAGTGGGCGGCTGGGCAACTTGCGTCGTGGACAGCGGCTGATTGAGCAAATCGTAAATATCACTGCCGTAGCGCGATCGCAGTCGTCGCAGCTCGTGATCTTCCGTCATGCCAGGAACGAGAAAAACGTCGATAAACTGACCGACACCAAACAGTCCGAGGGTGAAAAACCAAATTAAACCGCTGGTAATTTTGCCATTGTAGAGTCGGTGCAGCCCCGAAAACCCGAAAAAGCCGCCTATCCAAAGCAAATAAGTTAGTGCCAATCGATCCCGGCCAGCAGAAGACGTCATGGTGATATTCCTTTAATCTCTATCTAGCGATCGTAAACAATTAACCCCACCGTCTCACCGTGTAATCCCCACCGTAAAAGGTAGTGATCTTGCTCCAAAGCTTATCAGCAGAAATTGACTGCATGACGTAAATCCTGCTTTCCGTTAATGAAGGCTATGGGGATATCAATTTCAGAGAATGCCTATTCGTTCTGACGCGGATCAGCCGTCCAAAGCACAACTAAAGTATTGGCGTCGCCGCTGCCAAAGGGAATCGTTGAAGCAAACAGTTGTGGGATGCCGTTGACTGCCATTTGCAGCAGGGGCGCACCGCAATATTCCCCGGCATCTTGAGGTTCGACTTGATAGAGCTTTGACAGCGTTAAGGGTACGAATTCAGCATCTTCAGACAAAATAACGGCATCTGCCGCGACTTCAATGGAAACAAAATTATCAGTCGTGATATCGGTTAGAAAACAGCTTTGGTCAACCGCCTCTGGCCAGTCGTCCTCCAGGGACGCGGCAGCGATCGCGAGTTGCGTATTCAGCCCTCCTGTCGGATCAGCTTCTACCCGCTGGCGGCCATTTTCCAGCAGCGGCATTTGTTGAGCCGGATCAAACGCGATCGTGGGACTGTCGTCCTGACTATCCTGGAGATTTTCATCAGGAGCGCTAGTGTCAGAATTGGCTGCAGTATTGGCCGCCGCCGGCACCTCAAAGGAGTCAGAGTCCAGCGATTGACAGTTAACTGGGTTGTAGTCAACTACCACCTCAATCACCCGAAGTCGCGTCTCGTCTGCGGCAGGAAAATCAAAGTTTTCGACCAGCTCTTTAGCGCTGGCGTCAAAGTTTTGGTATCCCGTCGATCGCAGAGACACGGGTTCGGTGCCGAGACTGCCATCAGGCTGCAAAATCACGCCAAATTCCGCATTTTCCGGTTCAATCGGCAAACAAATCTCTAGCGGATAGGGCACCTTGGGGGTAAAGTCCTCAAGGTCTTCTGCGGACAGTTCGTCCATGGCGGGCAGAGCCATGTCGCTCTGTTCGCTGAGCGCCTTCAACCAATCTTCTCGGGCGGCTCTGGCGGCCCCTGGGGTAGTCAGCTCTGGCCCCACATAATTGTCCAGCACGGTGAAATAGTCATCAGGTAACTTGTCGACCGTTGGCGGCCAGTCACAATTTTCGTGGTCGTAGTCCACGGCAACTTCCACCTGATAGGCTTGGGGACTCGTGGCTGCCGGAAAGTCATACTGTTTGACTTGCTCCTCCGCTGCATCATTAAAGTCGCGATATCCCGTGTATTGAACAAAAGGCTGATACTCGTCAACGTTACCGTCGCCATCTACCATGACCAGCAGTTTTGCCGCTTCAGGCGGCTGCGGCAGGCAGATTTTGGCCTCGTAAGGTAAGGTTTCTGAGAGCTGGATCGGATTCACCTCAAGACCCACAAAGTCAGGACCGCGATCGCTAAAGCTCTTCAACCAATCCGTTTGTATTTCCGCCGCATCCTCTGGCACAAGCTTGACCCCGTTGTAGCTGCCGAAAATCTTGATGTACTCATCAAACGGATCAGGGCCAACGGGACGGGGATTTCGGCCATTGCCGCTGGTAGATGGCCCGCCAACTTGAGGCGGATCCGTATTGGGATTGGTCACCGCTGCTGAACCATCTAAATTGGGTACTGAAACAGTGGCATTGTCGGCAGAACGATTATTCGACCCTGCTGCTGGAGCCGTATTGTTGGCTCTTGCGGCTGGTGCTGCAGCTCGCGGGGCTGAAGCCGTCGTCGGAGCTGTCTTGACCGTGCCGGCGTTAGCTGGAGCCGCTGCTGTTCGCGGTTGAGGAGCCGGAATTTTGGTCACAGCAATGCCATCCTCTTCGGGATCAGGGGCCGGTAAAATATCGTCTTCCGACGGCCCCACCGGCGCAAACAGCACTAAACCATGCAAACCGATTGAAGCCAGCAGCATAGGAGCCAGGAATAGATACCAAAGGGGCTTTTTTTTTGTCGGTTGAACGGTCACCTTGTATCGCACTCCCGGCGCTGAACTACAGAAACAATACAAAACATAGCGTGACTACTATCGAGGATCTGCCGCCCAAAAAATCAGAATAACGTTGCCGTCACCTGGTCCAACTCCGATCGCGGAAACATAAATTCCTGTAGCAACACCGCCTTCATAAACGGTGAAAAAGTCTTCGCCACAATAGCCGTCAGGCTCTTGGATAATTTCTTGGCCCGCAAAGGTTCTCGGTAAATCTTGATTCACGACCAAGCCATAGTTGCGGCTTAAGTATTTGAGCCGATCAGCTCGTGGGTCTAGCTGATAGTTAAATTCATCGATAGAGCTGAAAAAACAGTTATATCGTTGGGGTTGCCACCCCGCTAAATAAGCTGCATATTCGCCAGGATCGTCTACTGGGTCAGCACTGCCCGGATTCCAAGCATAGACAGGAAAATATTCGGTTCGATCAAACTGGGCATTGATTCCGTCCGATTGACTGAGGATAGTTTGCCGACGAGTGAAGTCAAACTTTTCAGTCACCTGCTGCAATCCATCATCGACGGGCAATGGCGCTTCCGACGACTGTTCTGGTGAACTCTCTGGCACTTGGGTCGGGTCGGGAGGGGGCACCGCATCGGGTGATTGGGCTGCGGACTGCTGTGGTTGTTCCGGTGGTTGCTCTGCGAGCGGCTCTGGCGCCTCAATATCCGACAGGCTAAGAATATCGATTGCCTCTTCGTCTTTGATTTCCGCTTCCTCAACTTCCTTTTCTTCTGGCGGCGCCGGAGTCGGCAAGGGCACAAATAATAAGGCAATGTGCAAAACAACTGAGAAGCCCATCAGCGGCGCCACTAGCCACTGCCAATGCCACTGACGACCACTAGCTGAGGCCGGCGGTACGGTCTTTGGTTTTTGTAGCGTTTCTAGGTCGGCCATGCCTCTCAGAAAATTCGACTCTGCCTCAGAATATTTACAACAGAATGTTCACAACAAAGAATCTGATTAATGATTAGAGATCGCTCCACGACGCCCTTCAAATAAGTCGCATCAGCTATGCAAAAGACAGACTAGCGATAGCGTAACTTATGTGGGCCAGAGGCTTGTTCCTCAAACACTCCCTACGCGCAGCCGGTATTTCACAGTATCCCGTCCGCTGCTGGAAACCTACACCCAGCTTAGACCCTGCCGAAACGTCGCCCTTGTTTTCAAAAAGCGATCGGTTAGCCCAGGCCGGCCCCAGCATATTTTGTTGAATCAGCAGTCTCAGAGATGGCCACAGTCGACCATAGCCTAAGGGGCACGTTCGAAGTAAAACTGCCCAGGTCGCCCAAGCCCTCCAGGCAGGTTCTGCCAAGACCCCGTACACTGTCTATTCACCCTGCCACCCTCATACCCTGCCACCCTCACGACTAGGGAGTTCATTTCTAAACCAGTCCCTAACTGTTGATTCCGGGACAGGCTAGCGGAACCGGATTCGCTACCACTGCCGATGCCTAACGATTTCGCCACGTATTTTTACTTTCGCCTAGCAAAATAACCCCCCAGGACAAATTCGATTCATCCTGAGGAGCCATCATTAGCCTAAACAACAGGCTTTGAGGGGCAGCCTTAGAGATCGTCTAACACCTCGTTATACTCATCCTCGGTCAGCGGCACATAACCCACTTCTGTTACTAAAGTGGTGTCACGAGCCGTTTCGATGTAGTACTCAACGAAAGCCTCTACTTCAGGGCGATCAAGCGCAGCGGGATTGATGTAAATAAACAGAGGACGCGCCAAAGAATAGTCACCACTTTTGGCGTTCTCAGGAGTGGGCTCAACACCATCAACGCTTAGTGCTTTTAGCGTTTCATCGTTCTCTAAGAAGTAGGACAAACCAAAGTAGCCCAAAGCGTTGGGGTCACGAGAAACCCCCAGCACAATGATGTTGTCATCTTCGCTAGCGGTATAGTCAGCGCGGCTAGCGCCTTCTTCGCCGTTGATTTCATCAGTGAAGAAGTCAAATGTCCCAGAGTCGGTACCAGGGCCAAACAGGCCAATTGGCGCATTGGGCCAAGAAGCATTCACCTGGTTCCAGCGAGTAATCGTACCTTCAGCCTCAGGAGCCCAAATGGCATTCAGCTCCTCAGTCGTGATGTTATCGATGAAGTCATTCTCGACAGAAGTCACCACGGTCAGCGCATCGGTACCTACCAATACTTCAATAGGAACGATGCCATTTTCAGCACAGGCATCCAGCTCTTCTTGCTTGACTGGACGAGAAGCATTAGAGATATCGGTTTCTCCTGCACAAAACTTACGGAAGCCGCCGCCAGTACCAGAGACGCCAACGACAACTTCAACCCCTTCATTCTCGCCGATGAACTCTTCCGCCATCGCTTCGGTGATCGGGAAAACAGTACTTGAACCATCAATTTGAATCAGTCCCTCAAGCTGCTGTGCCTGAGAAGAAGAAACCGCCGCGAGACTAGCCGTAGTTGCCAGTGCCAAGCCAGCACCGGCAAATTTAATCTTGTTTGCAAACATTACAACACACTCCGTAGAGTCATCAAAACTCAAAACCATCGTGTAAAGTAATGCCTCAAGATTAAAACCAATCCCATGAAACCCAAAGGAAAGATTTTGCAAGGGTTAAGTTGAAATTAAAGTTGCTGTAGGGAACTTTATCGGCAGCTTTGCCGTCTACCTAATGTTGCATCTCAAGCTAGCAAAGCCATAGCAACTTTCTTTGGAAATAGCTCACCAGCATAAATAAGGTTAAGAGCCACTTTCATTCCTGAGTGATTGCGTGACTCGTAATACAAAATAGTTTCTGATTGCTAGGCGCGATCTCCACTACACCAATCGCCTGCTACCATCACGACCCGATCTTTTCACACCAATTCAGCGTGGCAAAATGCGGATAGCGCATTAGTTTCATGCAAATCTTGAATTTTTGTTGCAGCGATCGTAATATTAGCTACCGTTTCCTGTTGAAACTCTAGCGATTCTAGTCAGGACTCTCGAGTGACTAGCGCTATGAAATCCTTTGACTTTTTAATCATGCCGGCTTTAGCAGGGTTAATCGCTGGAGTAGCCCACGGCATCATTTCCCATCGGGCAAATCTGCCTTTGGGTCTTGTGGAGCAGTTGGGCCAAGTAGTAGAAAGCGAACACGTTTCTTTGCAATAGGCCGCTTTTACTTAAGAAAACCTTAAAAAGTAATTTCTGCTACAGAAATTTTGGCAGTATAAAAATTGCAAGGTTTTTATGAAGTAGGTGTTTTATGTATCGGTCTTCGATTTCGGATCTGTCTGCTGGCGATCGCTGGATGGCAGGTCTTATGGCTGCGGGCATTACCTTTGTGGTGGGCTACACAATTACCCGGGTTAGCCTAATTCCCACGGAAACAGCCAACACTAATGACGTGCAGCTTTCTGTTGTGCCCCATGAAGGCGAACTTTGGACAGGTTTTGCCGAGTAAATTTACCCTGTAAAATCTATCACCTGCAGTCCTCAATTAGTCGTCATGCCTTTCCTAAGTGGCTGGCTGGTTGAGGAATTTTTGTTTGTAGTAATGGATAAAATTTCTAAGGCCGGCGGTGATGACGATTCAGTTCTGTCTGCAGCAGTGTCAAGCGGTCAGCAGATATTATTGAACCCGTACTCCAAAAACATTTGGACAGACCAAAAAGGGACTTGATTCGTAAACAAGTCCCTTGAAGTCAACGATGATTGATGCCGCTAGCCCAAACTTACTTATTGGGCTGGGGGGTCATCCGCAAATAAGGCTTGATTTCAGTTACGCCTTTAGAAAACTTCTGCTTAGCTTCTTCCGTCGGAATTGCTGGAGAAACGACAACATCTTCACCGTCTTGCCAATCTACCGGAGTCGCCACGCTGTAGTTGTCGGTCAGTTGCAGAGAATCAATCACACGCAAAATCTCTTGGAAATTACGGCCAGTGCTAGGGGGATAAGTAATCGTTAGGCGCAACTTTTTGTTGGCATCAATGACGAAAACAGTCCGCACTGTAACCTTGGCATTGGCATTGGGATGAATCATGCCGTACAGGTTAGCGACAGATTTGTCAGCGTCCGCAATGATGGGATAGTTGACCGTAGTGCTTTGAGTTTCATTGATATCGGAAATCCAACCCCGGTGAGAATCGGCGCCATCGACACTCAGGGCGATGACTTTAGCATTGCGCTTTTCAAACTCACCTTTAAGCTTGGCTACGGAGCCCAATTCAGTCGTGCAAACTGGAGTGTAATCAGCGGGGTGAGAGAAGAAAACTACCCAACTGTCACCAGCCCAGTCATAAAAATTAATTTCACCCTCGGAAGATTGTTGAGTGAAATTAGGTACGGTATCGCCTAATTGCAGCGTCATAAGCAACTCTCTCTGAATCTGAAAAGTTAATCATTCGATGGCTAAATTTAGCCTCGTTTGCTATCTTGCCATAAACCCCGGTATTCCGGTCGGAGTTTAGTGGATTAGTTTAAGAAACGATATTTTGACTCGCCGAGCAGAATTTGGAGGCAAGAACGAGAGCAAGCGACCTTTGCCTCAGCATTATTCATTGCTCTGCGTAGGAAAGTGATTTACAAAAGCCTCGCCCCTCTTCCATCCACTCTCACATCTTCAGCTCTCGTAAACACGAACATCCGGGAGCGCTGCGATCGCCTCACCGGCAGACGCATCCAGGAGCCACCAGAGCTCGCCCTGAGGGCGAATTTTGCGCGAAGGAAAAGCGCGATCGCTGGCATCAGGAGAAAACACTTCTTTGAGGGCTGTTTGTTTATTGCTGCCAGATACCAGAAACATGACACAGCGACTTTGATTGACCAAGGGAGCTGTTAGCGTAATCCGGGCGTCGCCGCTTTTTTCGCCGACTGTAACGAGGCGATCGCTGACGTCTACTGCTGCCGTGTGGGGAAATAGTGACAAGGTATGACCATCATCGCCCATGCCCAGCAGCACAATATCAAAAGCGGGCTCAAAGCCCAGGCTGTCTTTCAGTAGGGTTTCATAGGCCGCTGCCGCTTCAGTCGGCTCATCGAAATGGGTCGGCATAATATGAATCTGGGTGACCGGAATAGGCACCTGGTCTAACCAAGTGGTTTTGGCCATGCCCGCATTACTGTCGGGGTGATCAACAGCGACATAGCGCTCGTCTCCCCAAAAAACCTGCAGTTTTGACCAGGGCAAATTAGCCTGAGCCAGCGCTTCGTAAAGAGGCTTGGGCGTACTGCCCCCGGCTAAGGCGAGCGCACAGGTGCCTCGCTCCGCAATCGCGCTTAGAATACGTTCCTGCACTAGCTCTAACGAACGGGCAACTAAAGCAGTGCGATCGGGATGAATTTCAATCTGCACGGTGGTCATGGCCAGAAACCCTCGGGTGAATGCGGCGTTCGGTTGCAGCGTAAACGATTTTCTCTAGTTGACAAGATTGCTTAAGCTTTACTTCTAGAGTGCGTATGGTTCGTTTAAGGTTTGCCCCGTGATTTCAGTTGTATTGCCCTGTATTAATGAATTGCGCCACGGCTACTTGCCCCAAATTATTGATAATTTACAGCATCAGCAGGGGGAAAAAGAATTAATCGCCGTCGCCAGTCCCAGTTCTGACCAAACGCTGGAACAATTGCAGACAGCGTCCCAGTTCCGAGTCATTGAGTCTTCAGCGCAAAACCGAGCGCAACGGCTTAATGTCGGCATTCAAGCTGGTCAAGGTGAGGTGGTTCTACTGCATCATCCGGCCACTCTGCTGCCAGAAAAAACCGCCCTGCTGCAAATCGACAAAGCCTTCCAAGACCCAGATGTGATGTGGAGCGGTTTTCGCCATCAGTTTGACTTGGACCATTGGCTGCTGCGCTATACGTCATGGTATTCGTCAACAGTGCGACCGCGCTGGGGGCAAATTTTATATCTCGACCACTGTATGGCGGTGCGGCGATCGCTGCTTGACGATATTGGCGGCGTTCCCGATATGGATATTTTTGAAGACACTGTTTTAAGTCAACGTCTGAGCAATCAGGGGGCTCCGGTCATTCTGCCAGGAACTGTGGTGACCTCAGCTCGTCGCTATCGCGATCGCGGCGTTTACCGACAGGCGCTGCTCAATCAAATGCTGAAAGTGATGTATCATCTCAAGCTTGATCCGCGCTGGATGAATCGTCTCTATGAGCAAAAGGTGCAGATTAACGTCACCTATGCGGACTCTGCGTCTCCTTCAGCGGCCAGAGATCGCGATCGCTCCGTCTAATAACGAGTAAAGCTTGTCTCGTAAATGGAGGCTAGGCGCCCTTCATACAGTAGCGGCCAGGCCTCGAGCCTCATCGTGGCAACAATGCTATTGCAGCTAATCTACAGCTAAAGGATGAAGGCAGAAGACAAAAGGCAGAAGCAAAAGCACTGCTGTGTAATGATCGTGGTAACCAGAGATAACCGAACCCAACTGCGATTTGCTACAGAACACAAAACAGCAGAGACAAAAGTCCCTGCTGTCAATGCAAATATGCGGATTGGAGAATTTGAGAACTCAAAAAGTGAGACTACGCCGCTCGACGCTTAAGGAGGCGAGTACCGCCCACTGCGCCTACCATCACTAAGGCTAGTGCAGAAGCAGGTTCAGGAACGGCTTGCGGATCAACACCGTTGACTGCAATGGCATTGACATCGAAGCCATCACGATTACCTTTAACCTCGGACTTATCAACCAACAGCACATGGCTGAAGATTCCCTCAGGCGCACTACCCGCATTAGTCGCACCGTCTTCAGTGTTGTAGGCCCCATCGGCAATGTTGAGGATTTCGCCTGCATAGACCCATTGACTCAGGTCATGCGCCAATTCTTGCCAGACACTGTCTGTGGCGAAATTACCGTAGTAGATGTCAACCTGCTCATCATAGGCACCCTGGCTTGACTTGTTGCCCCACGTTGTTTCCCACAGTGAGACATCACCAGAGAACGCTTGCCCAAAATCGAAGACGGCTCGTCCGCCCATGCCTAAACTCAGAAAATCTAAGTTTTTACTATCCAGCTGAGGCGCGCCCAGCGCATTAGTCAAATCTTGACGAGATTCGGCAACGTTCGTGCCATTCATATCGTAGTAAACGACTTCAGTCGCGTAAATCTGGGCTGCTTGGGCATTGCCAGTAAGCAGAACGGCGCCAGCGGCGATCGCGGAAGGAATCCAGTGGGCAGGTTTTAAGTGCATCATTGTGTGACTTGTCCTAAATCTATTCAAAAAGTCTCTAGCGGTGACCTCATACTATTCACCAGCAACTGAGCCTCACCACAGCGCTAATGCTGAAGTCCTGGATGGTTGAACTTCGCCACTCCTTCACAAATTCAGGTAACTCCGGCGACCTTGTAAAGCCTTTATCTGTCGCTCACGTGATGAAGACTGAAATCAATAGCTCACTGCTTTCCAAAGAGGCTTACAAAGATGGGCACGGGCTGCTTTCGGCAGATTTGCAGGCGAAGTTAAAAGAGCTGCTGCAAATTTTCGTGTTTAGGCCGTGAAGTCACCGACACTCTGCCGCATAACTTTTAGTTCACATACAGTCCCTGTCATGGTTTGAACCGGCAGCCCCCTGGTCAGCCCTATTTCTTGCCCAATCGTTCAACATCATTCAAGTTGCTGAAGCAGAATGAGATAAAGCGTCGCAATATCTTTGTACGAGAATGTCGATGCCGGTAATGGCGGTACCGACGACGACTGAATAGGCGCCTAATTCCATTGCTCTGCTAGTCGCTTGCGGAGAGGCAATTCCCCCTTCACAAATGGTCGGCACGGAAAATTTAGTTGCTAAATTACTAAGCAGCTCGAAACCAGGCGGTTCCAAGTTTTCTGTATCTCGGGTATAGCCGTAAAGCGTTGTGCCCAGCAGGTCAACTCCGGCATCCACAGCGGCTTGGGCTGAGGCCAGGGTGTCAATATCGGCCATTACTGGTTTTTGCAAATCAGCTTGGATTTTAGAAACCAATTCGGCCAGTCTTTCGGCTGCCGGACGAGGCCGCGTGGTGGCATCGATCGCAACGACATCAGCGCCGGCCTCAGCCACGGCCCGAGCATGGTGGAACTGCGGCGTAATGTACACTTCGGAACCGGGAATAATCTGCTTCCACAAACCGATGATGGGTACGGAAACTCGCCGGCGCACTGCAGCAATGTGTTCAGGACTGTCGATACGTACGGCGATCGCGCCTCTCAGCACTGCCGCTTCGGCGATCGCGGCAATTATTTCTGGATTGTACAGCGGAGAATCTGCAGGGGCCTGACAAGACACAATCAGACCACCTTTTAATCGACTTAGGACAGAACTAAAGGCCATAGATTTGATTAAGAGCGTGTTGGCGGAGCCTGCTCAAAGGGCTTGAGTGGCTAGATGATGGAGCCGCAGGGTGGCAGGCTGACTAGGGGTGAGCCCAACAGAAAATTATGAACCGAGAACTAAAAATCAAGAAATAATTCTGAATTCCGAACTCCAACTCTGAACTTTAAACTGTGTAAGACTCTGTCCTTCTTGCAGGGGACTCTGAATTCTCAGAATTAGTCTTTACAAACGTCCCTTTGTTAACCAGCATAGAAGGGATCATCCGTATGTTAGGAGTTCAAATCTGTGGAACGTACGTTCATTATGATTAAGCCCGACGGAGTGCAGCGAGGGCTCGTCGGCGAGGTCATTGGCCGCTTTGAGCGCAAAGGCTTTACGCTCGTTGGCATGAAGCTGATGGCGGTTTCTCCCGAGCTGGCGAAGCAGCACTATGGCGAGCATGAAGGCAAGCCCTTTTTTACCGGCCTGGTTGACTTCATTACCTCTGGACCAGTGGTGGCCATGGTTTGGGAAGGTGAAAGTGTGGTGAGTGCCGCGCGTAAAATGATTGGTGCCACTAAGCCCATTGAGTCTGCCCCAGGCACGATTCGTGGCGATTTTGGCATTACGGTGGGTCGCAACCTAATTCACGGTTCTGATGCCGTTGAAACTGCGCAGAAAGAAATTGCTTTGTGGTTTCAAGGCTCTGAACTCACTGACTGGACGCCCGTAGCTAAGGATTGGCTTTACGAATAATTAGCGGTTAATCACAGACTTTAGGCAACCGCTCTTGTCAAGTTTCTAGCTTTTGTCTTGCGATCGCGATCGCTGAGTTCACCAGTTCAGCGATCGCAGTTTTGATTGGGCATGGAATAATCGGTGCAAAATCGCCAAGATTACCGGCCAAATCGCCAAGATTGCCGGCCTTGGGTAGGGAAATTGCCCATCCAAAAATCAGGTTAAGACTGCCAAAGCTTTATGCGAGAAACGTTACAGTATTATCAAACGCGATCGCGCCAATCGACCGCAGGGTTATCTTCCAGGTTGATGTGTCGATTGCAATTAAATTGTCTGGATAACATTATGGGTCACACGCTTCAAAACTTCTTTAAGCTTTTCAAACCTCTCGTCAAGCCGATTGTGGCGATCGCTCTGGTGGCCGTCCTCATTTTTGGCCATGCTGATGGTGCTTGGGCGGCGCGAGCGGGCGGCCGCATTGGTGGCGGCAGTTTTCGGGCTCCCAGCCGCACGATTGCACCAAGTCGCTCCTATCGCGGACCCAGCGGTGGTGGATACTATCCTGGCGGCGGCTTTGGCTTTCCTTTCCTGTTTCCGCTCTTTGGCTTTGGCGGTGGTTTTGGCGGACTCTTTACCGTTATCCTCTTCATCGGCTTAGCCAACTTCATCGTGCGCACGGTGCGTGAACTGGGCGACAACGCTAGCACGGCGGCGGCAGAAAATCCTACCGTTTCAGTCGCCAAACTGCAGATTGGCCTGTTGGCTGAAGCCCGCTACCTGCAAGACGATCTCAACCGCATGGCGCTGTCCGCCGACACCTCCTCCTCCGAGGGACTGACTCAGGTTTTGCAAGAGGCGACGCTGTCTCTGCTGCGTCATCCGGAATATTGGCAGTACGCCACAGCGAAAACGGAAGCGACGCGGCTATTGTCAGCGGAGCAGCAATTTAATCAGCTGGTGCTTGCTGAGCGCAGTAAGTTGACGGGGGAAACCGTTAGTAACGTTAATAGCCGCTTGCAACAGGCCCAACCCAGTACAACTGAGGCTGGCGGTGACTTAGCTTCTACCGAGCCCGGTTCATACCTCGTGGCGTCGGTGATTGTGGCGACTCAAGGCAAGTTGAATTTACCAAAAGTTTCGTCAACTCAAGATGTCCGTCAGACCCTCAGCGCGTTGGGCGCAGTTTCCAGCGATCGCCTGTTAGCCGTGGAAATTCTTTGGACGCCTCAAGCTTCGGGCGAAACCTTGACTGCGGATGAAATGATTGCCGAATACCCTGAACTGACGCTGATTTAATTGACGATTAGCCACTGTAAGTTGGCATCTGTTATGGCCCGGATCAGCTTTGATTCGGGCTATTTTGTTAAAATCATTTTCTGCTCACGGCTCAGGAAAAGAAACGATGACGGTATCTCAGGTCGCGATCGCCAGCAGCGCTGACGACTCAGTCAATTTACTGCCCATTGCGCAGCGAACACGGGCCGCCTCACAACAGCTTACCCCTCTGTCCACAAACGCTAAAAACCACGCTATTTTAGCGATTGCCGCCGCCCTAGAGGCCCACGCCGAAACCATCTTGGCTGCTAATGTGGCCGACTGTGAAGCCGCGCTGGCCGACAATATTTCTAAACCCCTATATGGCCGTCTCAAATTGGATGCTGTGAAGTTGGCCGGAGCGATTGCCGGCGTTCGTGATGTCGCCCAACTGCCTGATCCTGTCGGTAGTGTACAGCTGCACCGCGAACTAGATACGGGGCTAGAACTTAAACGCATCAGTGCGCCGCTGGGCGTGCTAGGGGTGATTTTTGAGTCGCGCCCCGATGCTGTGATGCAAATTTCTAGCCTGGCGGTGAAATCGGGTAACGGCGTAATTTTGAAAGGCGGTAAAGAGGCGGTGCGCTCCTGTCAAGCGCTAGTTACAGCCATTCGTGAAGGGTTGGCACAGGCTGACATCAATCCCGATGTGGTGCAACTATTAACCACCCGCGAAGAAACCCGCGCCATGCTGGCTTTAGAAGGCTATATTGACCTGATTATTCCTCGCGGCTCCAATGCGTTTGTGCGGTTTGTGCAAGACCATACCCGCATTCCTGTGCTGGGTCACGCCGACGGCATTTGCCATCTATATGTTGATGCTGCGGCTGATTTCACCAAAGCTGTTGCTATCGCTGTGGATGCCAAGATTGGCTATCCCTCAGCCTGCAACGCCATTGAAACCTTGCTGGTACATCGGGCGATCGCACCGCAGTTTTTGCCCCAAATAGCCCAAACGCTGCAGCAACACAGAGTTGAACTGCGAGGCGATGAGGCTACTCAAACCATCGTGACCACTTGCTTACCAGCCACTGCTGAAGATTGGGCGACGGAATACAGCGACCTAGTGCTGGCAATCAAGGTGGTTGATTCCCTCGAAGCCGCGATCGCTCACATCAATACTTTTGGTTCTCGGCATACTGAGGCGATCGTGACCGAAGATTCATCTGCTGCAGCTGCATTCCAAGAGCAGGTGAACGCAGCGGGTGTTTATCATAACTGTTCGACTCGCTTTGCCGATGGCTTCCGCTATGGCTTTGGCGCCGAAGTGGGTATCAGCACCCAAACAATGCCGCCGCGCGGTCCCGTTGGCCTGGAAGGACTCGTAACCTACAAATATCATTTAATCGGTAACGGTCACGTTGTCGCCACTTATTCCGGAGCTGCCGCCAAGCCATTTATTCATCAGGATTTGCCTTAGCCAAAGCAATGGGCGATCGCCAGCTTTGCTGTAGCTCAATTAGGTCAAAATCTCACTTAAACATCAAGCCACCGGTGCAAGGCAAATGTTCCTGATCCGCTTAAAACTACTGCCTAAAATGAACAGACAGCAGCAAAATCTTCCTGATCAGTACCATGTTGCTTGGAAAGTTAATAATCGGCCTTCATTTTTTCCAAAACAACGTTTGTAACTAATTCTTTTTAGGCATATTTAGAGAGGCTGGGCTAAAAAAGCCACTCTGATGTTCGGCTTTGTATGGTGTTTACTCGTTCTGTCAAGACGAGACGTCAGGCTATTTAGCCAAGCGTTAAGCGCCAACATAGCGTTAGGTGTCTTAGTCCAAATCGCTAAGGCGATAGATTCAAATTTTTAGTCAGCTTGTTTTGGCGAGAGCCGCGGAATCAGGATAGCAATTACGATGATGGATAAAATTTACGTCAACGACATTCGAGCGTTCGGATATACGGGCGCATTTCCCGAAGAAAATGTATTGGGTCAATGGTTTCAGGTTGACTTAGTGTTAACGGTTGATTTAACCCTAGCCGGCTCAACCGACTCACTGCCTGATACTTATAACTACAGTGACGCAGTGCAGGCCGTACAGCAGCTTATTCAGCATCAGCCTTTTAAGCTAATTGAAGCGGTGGCAAGCGAAGTTGCTAAAGTAGTTCTGCAATCAGACGATCGCCTAACTAATATCACTGTCAAATTAACCAAGTTAGCGCCCCCCGTGCCCAACTTTATTGGCAACGTTTCGGTGGAAATCACCCGCGATCGTACTCACTTGACAGCGGCGTCTCCTAGACCAATGGCCTTGACCAGCGTCGGTTCCTTATCTTAAGCGCCACTGACAGACCATAAACTGAGCGATCGCCGGCCTCTGCAGACCATATCAAATTTCGGGGATAGACCAGTCGGTTTAAGCTAGAAGGCGTCGAATCTTGAGGGCAGAGATCTATGGCTACCGTCGTGCGATCGCTCCATGTGGCGCTGTTGGTCAGCAGCCTAGCGCAGGCTAAGGCTTTTTACCAGGACATTCTGGAGCTGGAGCCCGCCCCGCGATCGCTCAACTTTCCCGGCCTGTGGTTTCAGGTAGGCGAGTTTCAAATTCATCTAATGGTGCTTGAAAATTGGCAAGCCCCCTGCCCGCGTCCTGAAAAATGGGGGCGCAACCCGCATCTGGCGCTACAGGTAGATGACCTGGCAGTTTATAAAACCCGTTTACTGGAATATCAATATCCGATCCAAATGAGTGCTTCTGGACGCCCAGCCTTATTCACACAGGACCGCGACGGCAATATCTTGGAACTTTCCCAGGCTTAATATAGCAATCCGTGGATAGATCCGGTCAGTCAATGAAAGCTTGGTCAACGACTTGCCGAAAGGGTTGGCCAGACTGAATCTGTTTTCGCATGCGGTTTTTCAAAACAAACCATTGATGCTCAATGGGATTTAAATCCG
>JBCCJU010000111.1:0-19304 GCA_039027715.1 Cyanobacteria bacterium P01_C01_bin.120 | reverse complement strand
AGCGCTATGAAGACCCAGGGGTGGACTACTATGAGCAGCAGTATCAACAGCGAGTGCTGAAGCACTTGGAAAAGCGGGCGAGTCAACTGGGCTTTCAGCTAACCCCTGTGACCGCTTCGAAAGAAGTTTCTTAGAAGAGGCCTGTCAACGGTTGAATCAGATGCTCCGGCAGTATCGCCAGCGCTATGCGGCCCCATAAGCCTGGGTTTAATCAGACGACAGAGGTCCGGTTCATCAAATAGTTTTGAGCAAAATAATTAAGCTTTATTGGCAAGATTATTAGACGACTCTCTACAGGGGTAATCTAATAGTCAAGAAGCGATGAGCTTCGATTTCAAATGACCGTTCAGTCCACGTTAAATAGGAGGTTCGTTATCGATTTAACGTCTGAAACGTCATCACAGGCAACAGCATCCAACCAGGTTTTTGATATTTCCTCTATTTAGGTATAGGGAGTTAAGCTTTCGGTTTAACATGGCGTGAGGTCCCCGAAACGGCTCCATATAGGCTCATTCAATGCAGGGAAATCACTCAACGAGACCGCTCTGGGTGCTGTTGTCATATTAAATGAACTGCTATTTTTTCTCCTCACAATTATCCACTCATCCATACTCCTTGAGGTAGCGAATCTTTCTAGTTTGAATGGAAGGTTCGTTCTTTTTTAACTATCGATTATGGGGGCTTCTTCAGTCAGGTTTAAAGTGGTGCTGGCAAGAAATGAGCATCGTGCAGCGCAAGAAAAAACACCCCTTCACCAGTGACGGTAAAGGGGTGTGGGCTGTCTGGTTGTTGAGCAGGAGAGGGAGAAAACGTTTGGCTTAAGCGGTGTACTTAATGCCGCGATAGGTCAGTTCAGAAGCGGGTTGTTGACGCTGGCTGACGTTGTACTGTTTGCGGGCGTAAGGCTTGCCGAGGAAAGTCGCGGTTTCAGTTGTTGCGGTGGCTTCGATCGCAGGGTTGGAAGCTTCGTAGGACTGGCCGAGGAAAGAAAGCTTCATGGTGGGGGCTCCGTTACAGGGGTGTGTTTCGTTCGATGAGTTAATAGTCTCGTGAAAGCCGGATTTGGTGGGTGATACGAGTATCGATAGCCCCGTGATAATTCCTGGCTAGAACTGTGTCATGAACGGGAGGGCTGGGTGATGGCAGCCGTGAATGGGGCATGAGGCAGATCACATCTGGAGCCACACAAGCCAAGAAAAAGGCTCTGAATCCTGGCGGACCAGAGCCCTCGGAGCCCAAAAGATGATCAACTCTTGAGGAGTTCGGGCACCAAGCTTCAATAAAACCCCCTCAACAACAACGGGTCATCAAGGGGGTGGGGGAGTGTGTGTGAATGGAAACGTCGTCGACTAGAAAGAGAAAGGCTTAAGCGATCGCGTCTTTCTCTAAGTTTTCCTGGCGCAGTTCGTCAAAGTCAACCGCATCTTTGTCGAGATTCTCTTGACGCAGTTCATCAAAGTCGATGGCCGCCAAGATGCTGATGGCGTCTTTCTCCAGGTTTTCCTGACGCAGCTCATCAAAATTGACTGCATCTTTGTCAAGGTTCTCCTGGCGTAGCTCATCGAAGTCAATCCCTTTGGCGAGCACTTCGTAGACGGCATCTTTGTCGAGATTCTCACGACGGAGTTCGTCAAAATCAACCGCATCTTTGTCTAAATTCTCTTGGCGCAGCTCATCGAAGTTGATGGCTTTGGTTTGGATTTCGGTGACCGCGTCTTTGTCTAGATTCTCTTGGCGTAGCTCATCGAAGTTGACCGCATCTTTATCAAGGTTTTCTTGACGCAGCTCGTCGAAGTTGGGAGCGGCGTAGCTAGTAGCGGGAGCGATAGCGATAGTAGCAGCGGTCAGAGCGGTGAGGGTTAAGGCGATAGCTTTCATGGTTTGAACTCCTTCGTCGCGTTTGCGACTTAATCATCTTGAGTTCTATAGTCGGGCTCTCCCCTGAGGTCTTCCTGACCGCTAAATAAGCGTCACTTAATCGCTTCCTGAGAAAGCTGAGGACTCACCTGTGTTCGCCTGAGTACGCGTGATACCGCTCACATTTGGGGACTAGAGCACTTGCAAGAGCTCGTCCCATTGGGTGGTGTAGCGGGGGGAGCGTCGTTGCACTCGGGTACGCCAAGGCTGCTGCAAACCCTCAGCGGCACAGCGCACGGTACCGGCACCAAACTGCTGGTTGAGGGAGTCTACTACTGTCATCCGCTTTCGGGATTTTTCCTGGTCATGGGGATTGATGAATAGGTCTCGCTGCATCTGGTTAGCCGGGCTCAGCTCGCTCAGCCAGACTCCAGCCTTTTGATAGCGATCGCCGACTCGATACAGCGGTTCCAAGGCTCGAAGGGCGGCTTTGGTCAACGTGATCGCATCATTGGTCGGAGAAGGTAGGGCCACCGTCGCGGCGTTGCGATAGTACGGCTCATCCTGACTAAAGCGGTTAGTGGCGATGAAGACGGTTAGCAGTGAGGTCATCAACTGGTCACGGCGTAGTTTATAAGACGCGCGGGCAGTATGGGCGGCGATCGCTTCTCGTAAATCCTGCAGGTCGGTCACTGGCTGGCCAAAGGAGCGGGAGACGCAGCAGGTTTTGCGGGGCTGAGGAATCAAGTCCAAGGGGAGGCAGGGAATGCCTCGGAGTTCCTGCACGATGCGGACACCGACGATACCCATCTGTTGACGAATCCAGTGCAAATCAGCTTGTTGTAGGTCCAGGGCGGTTTGGATGCCACGGGCCTGCAGCTTCTGGGTGGAGCGGCGACCGATGCCCCAGACTTTACTTACGGGCAGGTTGGCGAGGTGAGGTTCAGGGTGATCAAGTAGGCAAATACCGTTGCCTTGTTTCGCCTGTCGGTTAGCGATCTTCGCCAGGGTTTTGGTGCTGGCTACCCCAATGGAAACCGGAATGCCGGTCCAGCGATGAACCGTGGCTCTCAGCAAGGCCAGGGCATTTTTCGAGATGGTACCGGTGAGGCCTAAGAAGGCTTCGTCGATGGAATACACTTCCACGTCGGGGGTGAAGGTCTGCAGGGTCTGCATCACGCGGTTAGAGAGGTCCCCATACAAGGCGTAGTTAGACGACATCACGTGCACGTGATGTTGGCGAATCAAGTCCTGAATCTGGAAGACTGGAGCTCCCATTTTGATGCCCAGGGCTTTGGCTTCGTTGGAACGGGCGACCGCACAGCCATCGTTATTGGAGAGTACGATCACCGGCTGTCCTTCGAGCCTAGGATTAAAGACCCGTTCACAGGAGACATAGAAGTTGTTGCAGTCGACTAGGGCGATGGGGCGGGGCATTGGGGTTAGGCGTGGAAGTGAATGGATTTGGTGACGACGCCCCAGATTTCAAAGGTCATGGCGGGGGTGATTTCAATGGGTTGATAAGCGGGGTTCTCAGGTAGCAACGCAACGCGATCGCCCCCTTGATGCAGACGTTTGACGGTGAGGTCACCATTGATGACGGCAATGACGATGCTGCCGCTGATCGGGTCGACAGCGCGATCCACAATCAGCAGGTCGTTGGGGTAGATGCCAACGCCGGTCATGGAGTCGCCGATGACGCGGACAAAGAAGGTGGCGGCGGGGTGATGAATCAGGTAGCGGTTGAGGTCGAGGGGGCCTTCGACATAGTCTTCCGCTGGCGACGGGAAGCCAGCAGGGACAGCAATAATGAACAAGGGCAGTCATCCAAACAGGGCGTCGGTAGTGCAGCCTGTCATCCTGAGGATTCGCATGAGCCCTGACGAACAGGCTCATATAGTACATGCGATCCAGTTAAATTGAAAGCGGAAAATCTGGCGGGTGATCGCTCGGGGTTGTCGCTGAAGACTGGTCACGGCCTGACGGTAAAAAGCCCCCTTCCGCCTGTCGCTGCGGGAGGGGGCTTGACCTTTGATCAAGAGTGTATTGACTGTCCTTAGAGTGCCCGATTTGCCGTCCCTTTACATCAAGTCAGCAAGCCGTTAGTCGGGGTATTAATCAGGCAAGGAAGTGGTTTGGCGATGACCTCAATCACATCTGACACAGTTTTGACAAAGTTCACCTAAGTGCGAATTTCGGGTGCATAAAGGGCAAAGAGACTATATCGGCGAGCGAGCATGACGCATTATCGAGGTGTCAGCAGTCCTGACAACTCCCTATACGCAAACCACCTATATCTAAATTGCCCTGGTGCCATTGGTGCTGGGGCTTATAGTTTGGGGACTCGCAGCAGGTACCAAAATCTCCTGCAGCCCAGCGAAGAAGATGCGATTGACCGATGGTGATGATTTTAATGGTTAGTCAGTGAGGTGTTCGTTGAGGCAATCAATCACGGTATCGATGCCAGCAGCGGCGGTCTCTAAGTGGGCATCTTAGCGGCCTTCGGTTAGGCAGTGTTCCAGGTAGCCTAATTCGATAACTAGGCGTTTGACGATCTCTTTCAAACGGCGTTGGTGACCCGTTTGGCGGGTGGTAGTGATGGCGGTGGGGTTCATGCAGGCATCCTCTGCAGTCGGTTGATCGCAGTGATATCGCAGCTCGACTTGTTGCAGCTAGCTCCCAATTCTCAACAGAGACCGTGTTGCGGGCTAGCTCCTGTGCAGCAGCGAGCCATGTTTCGTGACACAAGTATGGTCAACACAAATAGACGTCCCGCATTTCGATACCTTTCGCTCTCATTGTCCTGCTTCAAAAGTCGAGATCTTTTCTCTCAGTGCAGCAACTTCTGCCTTCAGGTCGGCATTTTCTTTCTCTAATGTCTTTATTTGAGTTTCCAACTGCCTCAATAGCTGAGGAGTTAAAGAGGCTTGATCCGTAACTTTTGCGGATGCGATGCCTGAAGGCTGGAACCAAACCTTAGCCCCTAACGGCTTCCTGCTTTCGGTGCTGACCGAGGATGTAGCCGCAACAGTCACTGCCGGGTCACCGAAAATTGCATAATTACGGGCATTGGTACTGCCTGTCCAAAGGGCTGAAAGGTCTGCATCACTAACATCCCCATTGCGGATGCCAAGATTGCAGTCTGCGGCCAGTTCGGCATACTGCTGATCAAAGAACTCCATGGCATACCCCACTGGTCGCTGATCAATCAGGCATTTCAGCACACTTTGAAAAACGGCTAGCTGTTGAATCTTCGCCACCTGAAAAGAGTCACTAAAAGCCCGATCAACATGGCCAATGACAGCTAGTGCGCCCCCTTTTGGATGACTGAGTAGTTTTTGGGGCAGCCGTGCCACGAACGGAGCCTCAGCTAAAGCTTTTTCGCCATCGCGATGGGCAAAGTTATTGTGCTGCGGGGTGCCTAGACCATAGCAGGCAAAGTGAAAAGCGATGAGCCCATGAAAATTGGCGTCAGATTGAATATCAGCGGCTGAAAAAAGTTGGGTTTCAGGGTCAGGCTGTCCGGAGAAAGGATTCCACTCTTGGCAAACGAGAGCTCCCTGAAAATCTTTTTGGTGAGGATCGTCACTGGGATATCCCACACCATGACTAGCAGTAAACAGTACTGCCGGGGCGCTGTCGCCATTGAGCTGTTGGTGTAGATTAGCCTTTGTCGCTTCTGTGGCTAAGTGGGTAGGGCAATCCCAGCCAGGGGCTTTCCCCGAAGTCAACCAGTCAGAGAGAGGTTGCACAAGTTTGTCGGCACTCAGGCGAGTTGCCTTATCGTTGCGATTACGTGCACCCCACAGGCTAATGTGACGGGGGCGCTGGGCTTGGCCCTGCTCAGCGCGAATCACACTCTGAGCGTAGTATGCATAGTCCTCAAGCTGATCAAAATAGAGCCGCCCCACCGCATACTGAACATCTAGTTGATATTGGAATTCGTAGGGAATGGTGATCGGGTCCCCCACAATGAGCAAGTAGTAAGGCATGCCCCGATCCGGGTCAACCGCACCTGACAGAGGGGCCTGGTGGGCTTTCAGAAAATCTTTTTTGGATTGGCCAGAGCGATAGATGCATTCGCGATAGTACGTTTCGACCTGCTGCGTTGCTTGTTGCTGGCGATGACGCAGTAGTTGTCCTAGCCCGTCATCTGACTTGAGAGCATCAAGGGTGTAGCCGGTATACGTTTCGGCAAAGATGACGCCCCACCCAGCATTAGCTAAATTAGCTGGGTCAACCCAGGCGGCTGGGGCTTTGGTTTGCTGCCTTAGGGCACGATTCCGATCCTTTAAATCATTGAGATGGGACTTATCAATAGACGTTTGTCGGGCAATGTCAGCGGTAGTTTTAGAGGGGCGGATGGGAAAAAGATAGTCCCCCGTAGCTCCGTTAATTCCATTTTCAAAATTTGTCATCAGCTAATTCCCGCCGATTTTTACTGCATTTGCTCTAGCAATTCTTTGAGCTCTGTCTCTGAAAAGGGATTTTCATCCCGCACTAGGGAATCTAACCAGCGCTGCACCATATTTTTAGTGTTAATGTCATCATCAGAATTTTGCACATAAAACTGAAAGTCCTTGATCGCCTGGACACGCCGCTTCTTTGTGCCTGTAAGTGCCCTTACCAACCCTAGGGTTACTCTAGAATATGGATCATCCAGATGTTCATTCAGTACCGTTTCACCAGCGGCTAGAAGTGTTTTGATTTGCTTAGTGTTTTTCTGCAGCGCTGAATGAAGGGCACCGTGCACGCATAACATGGACCAGTCATCAGGAGAAATTTCCAGCTCGGGGGTAAGAGCTAAAGCACTTTGGTAACTAGTCAACGCTTCCTGAACGCTGCCCTGAGTAACTAATTCTTTTCCTTTCTCAATCAATCTCTCAGCCACTAACCGTTTGGCTTCGGATCCTGGTTCCAGTTCTAATGTGGGGTCGTACTCCCTCGCTTGCACATATTTTGCGATCGCCGCTTCGAGTTCCAACACCTCCGCCAACTCCTCCCCCTGATTGATCAAGATCGGGGCTGCTAACCGTTTAGCTTCCACTTCTGGTTCCAGTTCTAATGTGGGGTCGTACTCCTTCGCTTGCACATATTTTGCGATCGCCGCTTCGAGTTCCAACGCCTCCGCCAACTCCTCCCCCTGATTGATCAAGATCGGGGCTGCTAACCGTTTAGCTTCCACTTCTGGTTCCAGTTCTAATGTGGGGTCGTACTCCTTCGCTTGCACATATTTTGCGATCGCTGTATCAATTTCTAAACTCAATGCCGTCAAAGTTCCCTGCATTTTGTAGATCGGAGCGGCCAACCGCTGAGCCTCCACTTCTGGCTCCAAAGCAAGCTTTGGGTTTAATTGCTTTGCTTGCTTGAATCGAGTTACCGCTTCACTGACTCTTCCTTGTTGGGCAGCCTGATGAGCCTGACGAATCAGCACTGGTTCAATAATTTGATTGACCGAACCCTTCAATTCTTCATCCGTTAGACTGCTATCAATAAAGTCAGCGGTTCCAGACTGCAAAGCCTGACTCAACTTTACTTGAGCCAACTTAATATCACCCTGATCGACTGCAATATACCCTTCTTCGAATAATCGGGTTCGACATGCTAAACCGTCTTTATCGTATATCCAGCAATTGCCAAGGCGATACAGACAGGCTTGCAGCCAGGAGCGCCACCCCACACCGTTCCACAGCCGCACCGTCTTGTCGCGACTGCCGCTGACAATGGTCTGCCCATCGGGGCTAAAGGCGACGGCGAAGACGGCATCCCCATGGCCTTGAAACGGGGTTCCCTGGGGCGTGCCGTCGAGGTTCCACAGCCGCACCGTCTTGTCGAAACTGCCGCTGACAATGGTCTGCCCATCGGGGCTAAAGGCGACGGCGAAGACGGAATTCCCATGGCCTTGAAACGGGGTTCCCTGAGGCGTGCCGTCGAGGTTCCACAGCCGCACCGTCCCGTCCTCACTGCCGCTGACAATGGCCTGCCCATCGGGACTAAAGGCGACGGCATTGACGGAACCATCATGGCCATAGGAGCGGGACGTATAGATGTTTTCTACAACTTGACGGAGGCTGGCTGGAACCGAGCCAATAAACCGTTCTGGGAAAAATTCGCGGTCAATCCCGACCATACGAATCGCCGTTGTCAGGATCTCCGCCGGAGGCCGCTTAGCCTCGATCTGGCGACTCACTTGTGGCGCCTGCACTAATAGCTGTAATTCTAAGTTTTCAGCTTTTTCAGCCCGGTCGCTCTGAAGGTAGAACGTCCAGCCGGCCTGGGGATCAGGCAGAAAAAATTTGAGTCGTGACCAGCTTTCTCGGACCTGAGCTAAGAGGGCACGGTTGATCAAAAACCCTTTTTTGTCCTGATCGGGAGCATTGTCCCAGTCGCGTCGCGCGTCTTCTAGCCGTTCGGCTAATCGACGAATCTCGCGATCTTCAGCCCGCCACTCTTGATACTTGCCCCAGCCGTCAATCAAGGCTTCATGCGCTAAATCAATCACCTGCTCATCGGTTGTCCGGCCCTCATCAGAGACTAATAAGCGACCATTAATCAAACTATCGATTACCTTTTCCAGACGTTGTCGGTGTTCATCATTCTCATCAGCAAGAATTTGCAATAAGCTTGCTCGACTCTGAGGGTCACGGGTATCGGTATTCCCTTCTCCAGTGCGCAGCAACTTCAGAAAAATTAGCCGGATCCAGGCTTGCTCCTGCTGCGCTTCGCTGGAGCTCCGTTCCTTCCGGGGCGGATTTTCAAATTGATAAGAGTGCTCAAAGACCTCGTTGGCATGCAGGTTGAGCGCTTGCCGCAGGCCGCTGACCGTCTGCTTGGCCGTTGATTGGGCCCCTCCCTCCGCTCCTGTCAGTTCAGCACCCAACTTTTCGTAGGCTTGCTGTGGAATACAGGGGTGCGGGCTTTTCTCCCGTCGCTGCCAAAGCTGATCGAGGGTGAACTCCAGCAGCGGCAAAAACCCTGGCTCCGATTTCACATCTCGTAACAAGGCATCTCGAAGTCCCGGATCAATTGGATAGCCTTGCCGCAGGGCCGGTTGTTCGATGGCATCAATCAGCCCCGTCCCCACCAGCGGCGCAATATACACCGCTTCCTGTTCAATCAAATTTTTGAGTGCTGGATGGGTCAGACATTGCCCCAAAAAGTCCACCCGCATCGTCACTACGACTTTTAGAGGGCTTTGTTCAATCTGGGCAACAGAGGTAACCAGTTCTAAGAAGCGATCTCGTTTCTCAATGCGCTGGGTTGTTTCAGTCTCATCAGCCACTTGGCTTGCAGCCCCTGTGAGGGTAAAGGTTTCTTCAAACTGATCAATCACTAGCAAATACTGCTTGTCTGTCCCCAGTTGCTGTAAAACAACTTGGAACGCCTCTACCGTGAGAGATTCTCCACCATAGACAAAATCATCCATGGCTTGATAAGCCTTTGAGCCATCCTCTAAAAACTGTAATAGTCCCCCAAAAGCACGCTTTAAGCTTTTGAGCGGAGTCTCACCTGGTTTCATGATCGGTAAGATGCACCAATCACTGGCCTCTTTTTGTCGAAGCTGCTTGCGCACCAGTCCGGCTTTGACCACCGATGACTTGCCACTGCCAGATGCACCAATCACCGGCACAAAGACACTTTGATCTAAGCGGTTCCGAATTTTGAGAATGTCTTGATCGCGCCCAAAGAAAAACGCCTGTTGCTGTTCATCATCTTCAAATGCCTTCAACCCACGATAGGGCGATACCAAGGCTCCATTCGGGTCGCGGACGGGTTCTAATGTTTGAACCTCGCTTAGTTGCCCTCCCGCCTTAGGCGGATAATCCATCAGGCAAATCAGATTGTCCTTGGACGACACATCGACCGGACGTTGTCCCTCCAGCTTGGAAATGACATGGGCGGCGATGTCAGCCGCGTTAATAGGGCCAGACTCCTGTTGGCTCAGCCGCTCCATGATCGCATTTGTAAACACGCCGCTGTAGGCCGCTTCGGACCGATGGGCAGAAGCTAAAATCGAATAGGCGCAGTCACGGGGTAAGGCTCCCAGGGCTGACCGCAGCAGGGCATCGTCAATGGCAAAGCCACTGTGGCAAGCATCAATCCACAGCACTAAGCTCTTTAAATGAGTTGCTTCTTCAATGAGCTCGCCTAAGCGTTCAAATGATAAGCCATTGCGCTCGCCATCAGGCTTTCCGTCCCGGTCGAAGGTTATTTCAGCATCATGTGTTCCTAAATAGCCTTTTGGAATCTTGCTTTTCTTGGTCTTGCCCTCCAGGGTCTGATACCCATGGCCAGAAAAGTAAATCAATACATCCTCGAACTGAGAGTTCGGTGACAGCACCTTCTCTAGTTGCTCATCCAGCTCTTCAATCGTGATGGGCTGATCTAGTAAAGTAAACTCAGGGTGAGGTCGGTATAAACTATTCTTGGTTTCCAGAATATCCAGTAAATCACGGACATCTTGACTAGGGATCTTATCCCCTGAAAAATCTAGTAAGTGCTGATCCTGATATTCATCAACACCAACCAAAAACGCTACGCCTTGCTCCATTGCTGACTAACCTTATCTATTGCTCACATATAACAGCGGTGAAATTGCTATGCGGATGGGTCTAGAAGTCTTAATTTTTTCAGGCTGGCATTGCCGCGCTCCATACGGCATGGGCTACTTCGGGTTCATCAATAGCGCTATGAGCCCCTCCTAGTCCAGCATCTGGTGGGATTTTCGAGATGTAGCGACTCGCCTCTAAGTTATATATTTTGCCTGCTTCAAAGATGTAGGCTTCCTCGACGGGCCGCATATCAATATCGCTAATTTCAAGCCCACGACCTTGAATACCGAAAGCCCCAATTGCCCCATAACGTGGCAGATTATCTGGGGCGAAATCCGGGTTGCTCATCGCGATACCACTCGCTAAGGGATATAACTTCCCAACTGCACTGTCATGCTCTGATTGGGTAGTCACAATGGGACCAACAACTTTTTGCTCAGCAATGACAGGGTAGAAGTAACCAGCGCTGCCTTGCTTCACCGGAATATCCTGGCAGTAAGCCCATAAAGACAAGGCCCCTTGAATTAGACAGAGTGAATTAACTGGCCGAGGCAATACACCTTGGCGATTAGGACCTGCCAGAGTAGCCGTCATCACAATGCAGCCAAAACTATGCCCAATTAGATGGAATCGCACTGCATCAGAAGCAGCATGCTGCAATTTACACAGCAAGTTAAATCCGCCACTTTCGCCAAACTGGCGGGCACGCTCCTTCATTTTCCAATAAGAAAGCGATCTGAGTGGAGAGAAAATGCGATTCAGTAAAAAGTCTCCTGGGGCAAAGTCGCCAAACGCTTCTGAGTCCTCTTCTTCCTCCGCATCTCGGTAGATTTTTTCTGGATCAAACGGTTCACGGTCATCACCTGGAGCAGCGGCTTCACCATTACTCCCTAAGCCAGATTCTTGATTAAGGATGTTGTAGGCAGTAATGGTCTTGTCAGATAACTGATCTGGTTCAATATCTTCGTTGGCCTCAGATACTATCGTTTGTAATGCTGCGCGTGCCGATTCTGTATCGGCGATTTTCTTGGAATAAGTTGATACGATGGCGTCTGCAACCTCGGACTCAGATTTCCCATCGAGTGTTTCATCCCCCCAGGGCAGACTGGGCCAATGAACACCAACTAATAGAGGCTTAAAGCCGGGCCGATTCTGCTTGAGCCTTTCAATATCGACGGTATTGGCAGCCATGGCACGCACCCACTTCTCGTATTGCCGTTTAGCCGCCGGAATATCTCCCATCCAGCCGTGACTGAAGACAAAAACGTCAGTAATTTCTTGTTCTGACAGAACTTTGACAAGAGTATCGCTCGTCCAACTGCTATCCCGCTCTACTCGCTCGCTACCTTCAGAATCAAAATTTATTAGGTAGTAGGCAAGATCACTATCTGAAACCGTTTCGAGAGGCATAGCTACATAGCCATATATTTTGATTGCATACTAACAGAGTGGTCAAAATGTTCTTCTTGGGATTAAATTTAACTACTGGATCCCAATGTCTAGCAACGCATGAACACCATCTGAGTAGCTGCGCGGCTCGGCAACCACTCCACCCATCAAAGGTGGGAGAAAGCCAGGTGGGCAGGGGCGATCGCGCTTTTTCACTCAGTTTTCACTCACGACGAGGTTCCAAGGGGTGCGGGCAACTGGCACAGGCTCTTTTGCCAGCGAATAATCCAGATTCAGTCCAGTAGTTTTCGCCAACTGGCACACTCCGATAATTCATCCCACAAGCTTAGAAGTCGAGATATCTAGATATCTCGACTTCTAAGCTTGTGGACATCCAGAGTTTTTGCATCTAGGATTCTGGAATCTGCTCAGCATATTCACATGAAAACCTGCTCCTGCATATCTCTGTCTGGCGGCCAAGGGAAAACAACCACAATCTTTTTCACAGCTCTGCTCCTCGCTAGTCAGGGCAAAAAGGTCCTTGCCATCGATGCGGATCCTCAGGCCAACCTCACCTTTTATCTCAACCACGAAGTTCAGCCCAATGAGCCCAGCCTGTTCGAGGTTCTGACTGGTCAAGTACAAACCGAGGATGGGATTTACGAGACCGGCTACAGCAACTTGTTCCTTATGCCCGCCGATCGCGGTCTGTTCAAAGTCTCAGATTTCTTAAGCAGCAGTGGTACTGGTGCTTTTGTGCTCCGCATTCGGCTCAAAGCTGTCGCTGACTTGTTCGACTACGTCTTGATTGATGTTCAACCATCGAGATCGCAGCTCTGTCTCACCGCCGTCGGAGCCTCCCAGTATGTCGTCGTTCCTGTCGAAGCCAACGTCAAAGGAGTGAACTCCCTCGTCGACACACTCGATTTTCTACAAGAACAATCACACCTAGAAGCCTTTACTGGCAAAATTCTGGGCATTGTCCCGTTTCGAGACCGCTGGGTCGGCAATACTCAAACAATCGAAGGACGTCAGAATATCGAGGCGATGAAAGAACTTGCCCCCGATGTCTCAGTCCTCGCATCCATCCGTGAGTCTGAGAAGTTCAAAAATGCCATTCGCCAGGGCAAGCTACTCGCCGATATGGGACAGCCAGATTTGCAATATCCTTTTGAACAAATCGTGGAGGCCCTAAATAATGAGTGACGCCCTCGCTCGACTACGCAATCGACAACGGCCCACAGTCCCAAACCGCGATACTAGCTTAACCCCAGCTAGTACAGATATCTCGATATCTAGAAATCAGGATCCTCAGTCTACAGACACCCAGGATTCTGGTCTAGCAGATGCACAAAATCCTCGAAAAGCCAAGGAGTTCAGCGAATCCATACCCCTTACACCTCAAATTGAAGAAGCCTCTGACTCCAGACATCAGGATGTCGAGATATCTACACTTCAAGATACTGAAACCTTTGATACGAAACAAAGCACTTTGCGCTTAGAAACAGGGTTGAGCGATCGCCTTCATGCTCTCTGTCGAGGCGAAGGAATCTGCCGCGAGGTACTACTAGAAGCAATGTTCGAGCATTTTGAAGCAAATCCTGACCTCCAAAGGGCAATCCTATCCGTGGCGGCAGAGAAAAATGAGCATCGTCAGTACGTTGCCAATCTCAAACGGGCACAGTCCATGATGAAACGCTTTAACGGGAATCGCTAGCTCCTACTTAGCGGCATACATCACAGTCTTAGTCGGTACGGTCAGAGGAATAGCGATGTCGAAATCTAATCTAGTCCTTAGTGACGGTTATCAAGAGCTTTTAGAAGGGCTCAAAGACCGCATTCGCTCATCCCAGATACGCGCGGCGATCGCCGTCAACCAGGAGCTCATCCTGCTGTACTGGCAGATTGGTCAAGAAATTCTGATCCGCCAAGAACAACAGGGTTGGGGAGCCAAAGTAATTACCCAATTATCCAAGGACTTGGCCCAGGAGTTCCCTGAGATGAGGGGATTTTCTACCAGAAATCTTAAATACATGAGGACTTTTGCTAATGCCTATCCAGATTTAGAGATTGGGCAACAGGCTGTTGCCCAAATTCCCTGGGGACACAATTGCGTCCTGCTCGATAAGGTTCAAGAACCATCCGAACGGCTATGGTACGCCCGCAAATGCTTAGAACATGGCTGGAGCAGAGCTGTTCTGACAGCGCAGATTGAAAGTGGATTATATCTCCAGAAAAGAGGGACGGCTACGACCAATTTTGACCGGACACTGCCGCAGTCTCAATCTGACTTAGCCCATGCAATCATCAAAGATCCTTACCATCTGGACTTCTTGCTAGTCGATGAAAATATTCGCCATCAAGATCTCAAGCGGGCATTAATGGCCCATATCCGCGATTTCTTAGTAGAGCTGGGGGTGGGCTTTGCCTTTGCGGGCAAAGACTACCGCCTCGAAATTGGCGGTGAAGAGTTCGTGCTCGATCTGTTGTTCTATCACCTGGAGTTACGCTGCTTCGTCATCATCGAACTCAAGATGGATGAATTTAAGCCTGACTACTCTGGCCGCATGAACCTATTCATTTCCGCCATCGATGACCAAGTTCGTAAACCTGGCGATCAACCCACCATCGGCCTCATTCTATGCAAATCAAAAAACAAGACCGTCGCTGAGTATGCCACACGCAATCTACGCAATCCCATTGCTGTAGCCGAGCACAAGCTCCCAAAACTCCTCCCGACGACAGAGCAGTTAGAGCTAGAGTTGGAAAACGCGGCTCAGCAACTTGAAGCCAGCGAAGAAGCAGAAGCATAACTGCTACTGACCCTTATCGGCCGTCAAGAAAGCAGCACAAATATTTTGGGGCCGATTAGGAACTTAGGGAGTCGCGCTTAAATAACATCCCACCTACCCTGCTACCCATCCACCCCGCCACAGTCTTATTCGGGTACTTTATTTTCAAGCCGCTCCCTTACCTTAATTGAGGTCGAAATCATATTCGACCAGAATCTCATCGATATCGAGGTGTATAAATTGGTCTAACGGCATGTGAATCCACCGCAGCGAAGAGCCCAGGTCAGACTTCATGGGCTTAAATCCCAAGGCAAAGGCTAGGGCCTCCAAACTAGGGTGAATGGAAATGGCGTAGATATCACAGAGATTGGGAAACTCTTCCTGCTGCATTCGCGTGAGCGTTGCCTGCGCATCCTGCAAAAACTGGCAGACAGTTGCATAGTTCCAGTAAGGCGGTTTGATTTGCCAGCTTCGGACAAAGACTGCATAGCACATCTCATCACCCGGAGACGCGATCTGGATGGGGTCATCGCCCTCCAAGGTACTTAAGTGCAAACTCGAACTCGGGGGCAAATGAAACTGTTCTTCAGAGTCGGGATGGGTGGGATAAAACGCCGCAAACCCAACCGGTTCACCATCAACCTCGGTTCGCATAACTCGTAGGCCAGCCGGATAGTTGGTTGCCCATCGGCGCAAAACTTGGATGATTTTGAAGGAGGTCGTTTCAGAACGCTGACTGACCCAGCTATAAACGTCCTCTAAAAAAACAGCGACCCGAGAGGCATCTTTCCGAACGTCAAAGGCGTCAGGGTAAAGTTGGATGCCTGATGATGGGCTGATTTCAGGCAGGAAACTCTCAGGCACTTGTAAGCCTAAACGAGTGGGGCCGCCGTCAAAAGGCTCTCTCCGCACCAGATGTTTCGCCACGAGTTGGTTAATCATCATGCCCGCCGAGCGCTCACTGCCTCGCATCTGATCGCAGTAGAACAGGTCAGCGGCTTCACGATGCGAGCAGATAAAGGTGTCGACGAGCCGCTGTAGTTCCCTAATCGGCACTTGCCGGATAGAGGACTGTGTGGAGGCATAGCCCCAAAGCCGAACGAAGCAGGTGGCTTGGCGGCGAGTGAGGCCAAACTGTCCTGTAATGGCATTAATGTAAAATTCTTGCTGCGTTAATGGAAACCACTCGTGCACTTGGTGGGGCCGGGGGCGAGAGTTCATGGCACCTTACCGCTAAGGGGCAATATTCAGAGATGTCAGCAAAGCAGGCAGTCTGATCAAAAATACTTCATCCCTAACTTCACCCTGCTTCAGGCAATTTCCTGACAATACGGCTGACTTGAGGAACGCTTCTGGTCCCTCACAGGCAGCTACTCACACCTCCTGGGTAAGAACTATCAGGAATGGGAGTTTGGACGTGCAATAGCCAACGAGTAAGGCATCGGCTTTATCCCCCAAAAGCAGCCTTCCTCATGGCTATCGTCTTGATTCACTAACCCAGAGGACAGACGGGTGTTTAATACCAAAACTCAACCCCCCAAAAAGCCCCCAACGTTGACTTCACTGACAACGTTAGATCCGATAGCAGAGTTGACGGCGGCGGCATCAAATGCCATGACGGTCGATCAATTAGCACTCATTTTTGAGCTGGTTCTTGATCAGATTTTCCCCTATCAGGGATTTATGCTGCTGACTCATCAAGGCATCGTCCTTCAGAGCAGTCCCTATGCCCAAAAACTCTGCCAAGCCATGGAACATCAGGAACGCTCTCAAGGGAACCAGTCACGCGGCCTAGAAGAGCAGCTACCCGTGGAAATCCGTGAGTTGATTCGCTGCCTGCAGGAAAGTCGTCAGCTGTTTCCAGAGCATCGAATTCAGCTACAGGATCTGGTCGTGCTTCGGGACAATAGCCGTATTCGTCTGGAAGCGAACTGGATTGATCTGGAGCAACCGCAGCCGACCGGTATCGTTATCCGGTTTGAAAATTTGACTCAAATCGCACATCAGCAAGCGCTCACAGATGCCTGCCGCTATCACCTGACAGAACGGGAACGGGAGGTCTGGGAATGTGTATTACTCGGCATGTCCTACACCCAAATTGGTCAGGAATTATTCATCAGTATCAATACCGTCAAGCGGCACATGAAGAGCATTTATCGCAAGCAGGAAGCGTAATCACTTTTGTCTAAATAACAAGAGAATTCTTCCGGGAAAGACGCTCTCTAAGCAAGGCATTTGCCTTTTCTTTCTTCATCCAACATTCTCTTTTTTGACGCTTAAGCCAAAGGCTTAAGCGTCAAACCTCAAACGGCTTTGCGATTGCTCTGCCTTGGGGAAGAGTACCCGCTCAGGGTGATGCTTGTTGGGTAAAGGATGAATTAGCTTTGCGGCATAGATTTCTGAAGACTCTGCTCTGATTGAATCAGCTTCTTCAGCGACGAAACAGGATGGATCGACTGCCTTGGGACGGTTAGGTAGCCGTAAAACGGATCTGCAGGATATGTCATCACTCCCAATTTTCCTTATGGAACTCAGGAAATTAATCCAGTTTTTGCGGCTACTACTTTCCCCTGAAGGACCGCCGACCTTAACTCCTTCTCCGATGCATCCGGAGCCGATTGCGAGTCTGAAATTCGATGATGTTTTGCCAGCCCCCTCACTGAGGAATACCTTTATGTCTGAGTATCAGCCAAATCTTCAGCAACGCGACTTTGAAGGCCGTCGTTCTGAAGCCGGGACGCTCCGCGACCAAAAGCGAGATGATGCCTTTGACGCCTTTGTGCTTCAGCCTCCAGATACGAATGACGACGAACAGAAATTTGAGCAACTCGGGTTTCCAGGGTTTGGCTCTTTCACTAAAGCGTTATCCCATAATGACGATGGTTTAGTGAACCCAGGCTCATTTACCTCGTTGCTCGATGCCATCCAGGCGGGTACCCAGGATGCCTTTGAGCAGGTACAGCTCGGGGGGGGCGAACGTTTGCTCGCTAACCCGCTCAATGCTTACGCTTTCCAGGCGATTGGGAATGACTCTAACGGCTCTCGCATGGCGGCAGCCCCTGCTTTTGGCAGCCGCAACACTGCTGTCGACATGGTCGAGCGTTACTGGATGGCACTCTGCCGCGATATCCGCTTTGATCAATATTCCAACAGCGGCTTGATCGCCACTGCCTGTGAAGACCTTAACAATCTGGGGTTTGAGCAGGAGTTTGGCTTTGTCTGCACCCCCCAAACCATCTTCCGGGGACCCTATCGAGGATGCGACGTCGGTCCTCACGTTTCCCAATTTCTGCTGCAAAACTTTGAGTTTGGGAACCAGCCGATCCGTCAGTGCCAACGCTATCCCCGACCGGGATTAGATTATCTAACCGATCGGCAGACCTGGAAATTGGTCAACAATGGCGATATCGATCCCACAGGAACTGACCTTCTAGAGGGCGAGCGCCATATCATCACCTTGCGGGATGGCGGGCAATGGGTTCACATTGACTTCCCCTTTCAGGCTGGATTGTGGGCGTCGCTTATCCTGCTTGGCCTGGGTGTTGAGCCGACCCCTGCGAATCCTTATGGTAACGGCAGCATCACAACCGCTTACGCTTTCGGTAGTCTGGGGGGGCCAGATGTTGCGATCCAAAGTGGTCTAGCGGGGGTCTACGCGCTGAAGCATGCATGGTTCCAGAAGTGGTGCGTACACCGTCGTCTGCGCCCCGAAGTGTATGCCCAGCGGCTGGAACTGTTCCGTTCTGGCATCCTCGGCGGCGCGCCTGGGAATCCGCTCAATAATGAGAAGTTTAATGACCTCTTCGGTGACGGGGCAGAGGTCTGGCGTACGACTCAGGTACTGAATTACATCTACGAGCACAATCGCCAACAGAATCTGGCTAATGCCCGAGACGATCTCAACGGCACTTGGCTATTGCCCATGGGCTTCCCTGAAGGGTCGCCAACGCATCCGGCTTATCCCGGTGGGCACTCAGCATTCATCGCCGCCGCCGCAACGGTTGCCAAAGCTTACTTTGCTGATGGTGATTTCCCGAATCCCAAGGTGCCGCTTAACGGCGGTCATGAACTCGTCGACTATGCAGATGAGTGCTTAACCATCCACGGTGAACTGAACAAGCTCATTGCAAACGTTACCCTGTTCCGCGACGGGGCTGGGATGCACTGGCGCACAGATGGAACAGCCTTCGGGTCGAATGCTGGCAGCGATCGCCCCGGCAACGGTATCCCTACTGGTGGCAACCTTCTCGGTGAAACACTTGCTGTTAGCATGCTCCGGGATACCCGACGGACCTATCGCGAGTCTGTTGGCACGTTTGAGTTCGAAGGACTCAACGGCAACTTGATTCAAATCTAGTTTGGCCAGGTCATATACGACTTGCCGATTTTCAAAGAACAGGGCCTTCCAGCCCTGTTCTTTCGCTTATAGTCCCTAATGTCAACGGTTATTTTTCTGTAGCACTCGGTACAACAGCCTGATGATCGAACTTGTTCAATGTCAGAGCAAGATGACCAGTGAGTGGCTGCTGCGCCTCAACCTCAACACATCCGCCCCTTACAGGAACGGCTCTGTGAGAGCTAAGCCAGCAAAGCAGCGTTATCTCCATGACCGTTCCGATCTTGTTTTGCAACTCTCCTACATAATCCTCTAAGACCCCAGAGCCTCTTCTTTCATGCATGAGTCTGCAAAGCGTATCTTAACCGGCGTCATCTT